>DASTFK010000311.1:0-8978 GCA_035719945.1 Nitrospira sp. | reverse complement strand
GCACGCGGCAAGAATAACCCCATTCGTTGTCGTACCACGCCATGACCTTGACCATTCGTTTGTCGATGACCGTCGTCAACGGGGCGTCGACCGTGGCGGAGTGATCGTCACCTTTTTGATCGATGGACACAATGGGATCCTCGGAGTACTGCAGGATGCCCTTCAACGCTCCGTTCGCGGCCTTGCGGAACGCGTCATTGACCGCCGCCACATCGCAGTCCTTTTCAGTTTCCACGGTCAGATCCACCAAGGAGACATTCGGGGTTGGCACTCGGATCGCGAGCCCGTCCATTTTGCCCTTCAATTGCGGTAGCACAAGATGCAATGCCTTAGCCGCGCCGGTACTTGTCGGAATCATCGACATGCCGGCGGCCCGAGCCCGCCGGAGGTCCTTGTGCGGAAGGTCGAGCAGCTGTTGATCGTTTGTGTACGAGTGGATCGTGGTCATCACGCCGTGTTTGATGCCGAACGCTTCTAAGAGCACTTTGGCGACGGGCGCCAGGCAATTGGTCGTGCAGGAGGCATTGGACACGATGTGGTGGGCCTTGGGGTCGAATTTGTCTTCGTTGACGCCCAACACAATGGTGACGTCGGGATCTTTCGCCGGGGCGGAAATGATGACTTGCTTGGCACCGGCCGAGAGGTGCTTGCCCGCTCCTTCCCGATCGGTAAACCGTCCGGTCGACTCAAGGACGACCTCGACGTTTAAATCTTTCCAGGGTAACTCCTTCGGATCCTTCACCGCCAGCACTTTGATCGATTTTCCGTCGACCAGGATCTGATCGTCTTTTGCTTCGACGCTCCCCTTGAGGGTGCCGTGCACCGAGTCGTACTTCAGCAGATAGGCCAATGTCTTGGCGTCGGTCAAATCATTGATGGCGACGAACTGTAACTCCGGATCGCCGAGGGAGGCGCGTAAGACGTTGCGCCCGATCCGTCCGAATCCGTTGATGCCGACTTTGATAGCCATGGTGAAGTTGTCCCTTCCCAACAAACCCGTTCTTTCCGTTGCAACGACGGCGATAGTATCGGCGGTTACCCCTCTGAGTCAAGCGATACAAAAGGGGTAACCCCGCGTTGTCAGAGCGTTTTCTCACCTCTCGCGTAGGGACGGCTGCGGCGACCAGCTGGCGCCTCCTTCCTTCATGCCGGCTTGCGTGTCCGATGGCCGGTTCGTTAGAGTTTTCGTCCGTTTGGACGAGCGGAACTATCGCTGCGAGGACATCATGTTGTTCGATCAAACGACCGAAGTGTTGGAATGGAAGAAGCTGCTGGCGCTGCTGGCCGGTCACACGCGGTCGACGAGAGGCGCAGCGCGGGTTCGGTCCAGCGTGCTTTCGTCCAATCTTGCAGAAACGCGCCGTCTTCAGCAACTGACGACGGAAATGACAGGGGTTCAGAACGGGCCCGATCCCATGCCCGTGATGGCCTTTCCCGATGTCGAGGAAGCGGTGGGACGAGCCGGCAAGGGAGCCGTGCTCGAAACCCACGAACTGCGCGATCACGCCGTTGTCCTCGCGCTGTGGGATGAGGTTGAGCGCCATCTCGCCAGGCATGCGCAGGATACGCCTACGCTGGTCGCGGCCGCGTCCGCGCTGGCGGCCGGCCACGAGTTGCGCGGCATTAGGGCTACGCTGGAGGCTTCCATTCAACCGGACGGATCGATCAGTGATTCAGCGACTCCGGAATTGCGCCGGCTCACACAGCACGCCAACGAGCTCAAGCAAGAAATCCGTCATCGCCTCGAACACATCCTTCATTCACAGCGCTACGAAGAGGTTCTCCAGGAACGCTACTTTGCAGAGCGGGAAGGCCGGTATGTCGTCCCCATCAAGACCGACATGCAGCGGCGTGTCCCCGGCATTGTCCACGATGTATCTGCCAGCGGCGCCACGGTCTTTCTGGAGCCTCGGGAGCTGGTCGATCTGAACAATGCGATCAAGGTCGCCGATCGTGAGATCGATCGCGAAGTCATGCGGATTCTTCGCGAGCTGTCCGGCCGTATCGCTCAACAAGCCCACACCATTCTTGCCGGACTTGACGCCCTTGCGGAGTTGGATGTGGTCGCAGCGCGAGCCGCCTTTGGTCGGCAACTCCGGGCCCATCCCGTCCCCCTGAACGACGAGGGCCGCATCAGGCTGAAGCAGGCACGACATCCGTTGTTGGTCCTGTCCAAACCACACGTCGTCGCCAATGATCTGGTGCTCGACGATCAACTCCAGGTCCTCGTGATCTCCGGACCGAACACAGGCGGGAAGACGGTCACGCTGAAAATCGTCGGACTGTTTGCCTTGATGGTGAAGACTGGCATGCATCTGCCCTGTGAACCCGAGTCGGAAATGGCGGTGTTCCCGGAGCTGTTCGCCGACATCGGTGATGCACAGGATCTTGCCCGTGACTTGTCGAGTTTCTCGGCCCATATGACGCAGATGGTTGAGTTGTTGAAGAGGACGTATGCGGGGCGCCAGGCGCTTGTGCTGCTCGATGAGCCGGTGACCTCGACCGATCCGATCGAAGGCGCGGCGCTTGCCGAAGTCTTGCTGCGCCGTCTCGCCGCGCTGGGGATGAAGGTCATCGTGACGACACATTACCGCTCCCTGAAAATCCTGGCGCAAACGACCCCGGGATTCGGCAATGCGAGTGTGGAGTTCGACATGGCGACGCTGGCCCCGACGTACCGGTTGTTCATGGGCGTGCCCGGCGGGTCATCGGCCATCGAGATCGCCGGGCGTCTTGGAATGGAACAGGCCATTCTCGACGAGGCAAGGCAAAAACTGAAATCGGAGGATCGGACGTTCGAGCAGATGCTCGCCGACCTGCATGACAAACAGCGGCAGTTGACCATCGACCTGGCACGCGCCGTCGAAGCGAGGGCCGAAGCCGAGGGCGCGGCGGCACAGGCCAGAGCGCAGCTTGCCAAGCTGGAGGCGACCGAGCGTGAAGAGCGCAAAGGCATCAAAAAGCGTTTGCAGGAACAGTTCAGTCGTGCGCGCGCCGAGGTGCAAGCGACGGTCGACGAGGTCAAGCGTGAGCAGAAATTGATCAAGGCAAAAGAGGCCAAAGAACGCCTGATGGAACTGGAGACCCGAGCGCAGGCCGATCTCGCGCCGGTGGCGGCATCGATTCCGCTGGAGCAGCTCGAGGCCGGCGATCAGGTCGAGATCGGTGGCCTGGGCATGACAGGAACCTTGCTGGAGGTGCCCCGTGGGAAGAAACGCGTCCGCGTGAAGGTCGGCGAAGGTGAACTCCTCGCCACCGTGGCCAATCTTACGGGCGTCGGCCGAGCGTCGGAATCACGGCCGACGCCTGTTCCTGTTTCCATGTCGCAGCCGGCGGCTACAGGTCGCGCGTACCATGCGGAAGAACACCGGGTGGTCGACGTACGAGGTCATGCGGCCGACGAGGCGCTCGAGCACGTGACGGCGGCGCTGGATCGGGCCACTCTTGAAGGCGCGCCGTCTCTCCGCATCATCCACGGCCATGGAACGGGAAAACTCAAGGCGGCACTGCGAACCTATCTGAGAGATTCACCGTATGTCGCGTACGTCCGCCCTGGCGATCGAGGGGAGGGCGGCGACGGCGTGACGATCGTAACCATACGATAGTCGGCACAGGATGCGGGGGGCTTGTGCGTACTACGAGATGTGGTATTTCGCCATGCGATAGCGGAGCGTATTTCGCGTAATCTTGAGCAGGCGGCTGGCTTCGGACACGTTGCCGGCCGCCTTGCGGAGCGCCTCTTCCAGTATTTTCTTCTCCATTTCCTGAAACGAGAGCCCGAAGGCCAGCAGCGAAGTCTTTTCTGATGAGACGCTCGATGTGGAGGCCTTTGCCGTGCGAAACGTCGACGGCAAATGGTCCGGTTGGATCGTTCCGCTCTTGCAGGTGATCGTCAATCCCTCTACCACATTATGAAGTTCCCGTACGTTGCCGGGCCAATCGTGTTTCTCGAGCAGTGCCAGCGCTTCGGGAGCGATGCCTAGAATGCGGCATCCACGATGTTCTCGCGCGTCCGCGAGAAAGGATTTCAGGATGGGTGCAATGTCGTCCGGCCGTTCGCGGAGCGGTGGGAGGCGGAGTTGATACACGTTCAATCGATAGAACAGGTCGAGGCGAAAACGGCCGGCCTTAATCTGAACCGGCAAGTCATCGTTGGTGGCCGCGATGACGCGGATGTTCACTTTGATGCTGTGCGTATCGCCGAGGGGATCGACGACGTGATCTTCTAGGACGCGGAGCAATTTGGCCTGTGCCGGAAGGCTCATCTCGCCGATTTCGTCGAGGAAGAGCGTCCCCCCGGTAGCAAGCTGGAATTTGCCCGGTTTCGCATGCTTGGCATCTGTGAAGGCACCGCGCTGATAGCCGAAGAGTTCTGATTCCAGCAGCGGTTCGGGAATGCCGGCGCAGTTCAATGCCAGGAAGGGCCCTTTGGATCGGGGGCTGGCCGCGTGGATAGCACGGGCGAACAATTCCTTGCCGGTGCCGCTTTCACCGGTGATGAGCACGGTCGCATCGGTGACGGCGACTTCTCCGGCGAGCCGCTTCACCAGTTGCATTTGCGGAGAGACGCTGATGATGTGGTCGAACGCGAATAGTCCATCCCGTCTCGGATTGGCCGTCGAATGCGTCACGTATGAAGCCCGGATCGAGGCATTGATGGCGTCGGCTGTGACGGGTTTGGGCAGATAATCGACCGCACCCTCGCGGACGGCGTTGAGCGCGGCGCTGGCGGTATCGGATTCGCCAAGTACGATGACAGGCACTGGAATGTCAGCTTGCCCGGTCTGCGCGAGCAGCGACTTCCGTACGATGCGCCCACCGCTGTCGTCACAAAAGACCACGGTGAGGTCATGTCGCTCTCCTAGCAGGCGAAGGCCTGCCTCCGTCGTTGTTGCGACCAGAATCGTAGCCGTCTGCTCGGAGAGTGCGTGTTCGAGAGCCGTTCTCGAGGAGGGGTCAGCCGATATCAGCGCGACAATCGGGGCGTGCATAGGAGCGCTCCTTTTATCAGGCTCCACCACGAACCGCCGAAGACTCCAAGGTAGCCTACTCCTATTTCCGGACTGATGGAAGGGGCATCAGGGAGTTGGTGAGTAAGATGTTTATGATAGGTAGTCATATCTACTCGTTCTCTTGGGCGATGGCGACGTTCCGCCGCAACCCGGAGAGCGTGGCCCTTCGAATCGGACTCTGCCGGAACCGCTCGACGAAGGTGCCTTGATCGAGACCAGCGAGTTCTTCCAGCCGCGGAGCGAGTGTCGTCGCCAAAGGCTGGAATGCAGAATCTGTCGTCGGTTCCGCGCGGAGATTGAAGGGACAGACATCCAAGCAGTCGTCGCATCCGAAGATGTGGTTTCCCATACCTGCGGCGAGGTCGTCGGCTATTTCTTCGCGAGCGCCTCGAAACTCGATCGTCAAATAAGAAATGCAGCGAGTCGCATCGACGACGTAGGGCTCAGTGATGGCCTGAGTGGGGCAGGCCTGAATGCACAGTGAACAACTTCCGCAGAGATCCGTCGCCGGCGTGTCCGGAGGGAGATCGAGCGTCGTCAAAATTTCGCCCAGTACCAGCCAGCTGCCATGGTCAGCAGACACGAGATTCGAGTGTTTTCCGATCCAACCCAGACTGGCCTGTTGGGCCCAAGCCTTTTCCATCCCCGGCCCGGTGTCCACATAGGATCGTGTGACGGCATCTGGCGCTCGTTCATGCAGTGTCGCTTCAAGGAGCGCCAGCCGAACGCTCACGATGCGGTGATAGTCCCTCCCCCAATCGTAGCGGGCGATGCGGCCGTATCCCTGGCCTTCGGTGGCGCGATACCCACTGTCGTAGTTCATCCCGACGGCGATGATCGACCGGCAACCCGGCAGGACGACGCGGGGGTCTGCGCGCCGCGCGGGGTCGCGGGCCATCCACCCCATGGTGCCGTGAAACCCTCGGCGCAACCAGGCCTGTAGCCGATGGAGCAGACGGTCGTCGGCTGCTTGTGGGTTGACCGCCGCAATGCCGACTGCATCGAAGCCCAGCGACCGAGCCTCGTGTTTGATAGTCTCTGCAAGGGACATGGCGAGTAGATATTTGCAGATCGTCACCCCGGAGCTGCGCCCGAGGCATGAGCCCAACCGAATTCAGTGGGGATTGCAGTCGAACCGGACAATGAACTGGACGGAGCACTGGGCTGTGCTGCAGCGGCCGCAGGTCCCGGTGATCTTGGTTTTCCAATCGGTGTGCTTCTCGTCAAAGCGGCAGTTAGTCTTGCCCCCTTTGGAAATGGTCGTCCAGGGTTTGTTCGTGCCGGGCGCAGTGGCGACAAGACAGCCGGCGGGAATGGGAACCTGGCACGCGTGAGAGGGTTCGCCCTTGGCCATGCCAAAACTGCAGGCCTGTTCGGTCGTGGCAGGGAATTCCGAGGGTACTTGGGCGTTGGCATTTGGAAGCGGCACCGCAAGGAGGCTGAAGACGAATGCTCCACCGAAGATGAAAGAAGCACGTCTCCCGCGCATGGCTCGGATGGTAGCACAGTCTCTTCGCTTGCGGCCACCGACACGACTGCGTAGAATCTGACTGGGATAAGACATCGGTCGGTGAGGGGCATTATCTAGGGGAGGACACCCATGCTCGCGACGCGCATCCGCCAAAAGGAAGGCACGTTTTACTTCATTGCCTACAATGCGGTCGACCTCCTCGACAAGGTGCGGTTTACGAGCCGGTATTTCTTTGAAGGTGAAGAGATTGCTCAGGCGAAGATCTCCGAGCATGACGACGTCGCCCAATTCATCGCCGGGGTTGAACGGAGCGAGAAGGGATTCCAGCGCCAATTGAACCGGCAGAAAGTGAAACAAATCGTCAACTTTTATGAGACCGTCGTCGCACAACCGATGATTCCCGGGACGATTTTGATTTTTACGGACGAGACGCTCCGCTTCCAGCGGTCGGGAGACTCGGAATCGGTAGGCCATCTCAGCGAGCCCAAGGGCAAATACCTGGTAATCGACGGACAGCACCGGCTGGCCGGGTTGCATTTTTTCCACGCCAAGCACCCGGATCAGATTGCCAATGTCGAGGTGCCCTGCGTCCTGTTCGACGGCCGCAGCGGCGACTTTGCGACGGAAATGTTCGTCATCATCAACAGCACGCATACTCGCATCAACCGGTCGCATCTCGTGGACCTCTACGAGAAAGTGTCCTGGGAAACGCCAGAAAAAAAGTTTTCCGCGAAGGTCGTTAACCTGCTCTATGCCGAGGACGATTCGCCGCTTCAGTACAAGATCAACCGGCTCGGGGGGCGGAGCAAACAGGAAAAGTGGATCCTGCAATCTGAGGTCTTCAACGAGTTGCTCAAGGTGGTGACTGCCCACAAGCGCTGGATGGAATCGCACCTCGGGATGAAGGCCGACCGCTGCTATGCGCTGGTCAGGGACTATTTAAAAGGCGTCAAAGAGGTGATGGAGGAAGTCTGGGGCAACAACGAGCGCTACATGTTCACGCGGGACGTCACGCTCAAGGCATTGATCCGCGTCCTGGACGATCTCATCGTTGACCGTAAATTGATTGCCGACTGGGACGCGCAGCGGTCTCACAAGCCCTTTGTCGAAATCGTCAAGCCTTGGGCAGCGCTGGCGAAGGAATTCCGTGCAGAGGGTTTCTACGAGCGCTTTGCCGCGAAAGGACAGCTGGAACGGGTGCGGAAGATCCACCAACGGCTGCTTGATGCGATCGTCGGGTAGGAACCAGGCAGGCGGCCGATGGCTCCTCCTGTGTGTGCTCTCTTTCTTCTGGTGGACCTCCGCTCTCGGCAGTGACTCTCCCGAGGAATTTCTCCAGGTCAAGACGGATCCGTCGGGCGGAGTGATCGCGACCGCCCGCGTCCTGTTTCCGGCCCGCCCCGAGATCATCCACTCGCTGTTGACCGATTTCCGGCGCTGGCCTGAACTGTTTGAAGTTCGGATGCGGCTGGTCGATCTGCAAATCCGGCAGGATGTGGTGACGACCGACCTCCGCATCGAGCATGCGCTGTTGCCCGGCGAGCGGCGGCTCGTGACGGAATCACGGGCGACAGCCAATGAAGGCATTGTCACCGATCTCGTCGAGGGGGATTTCAAGCGGTATCATCGGGTGTGGAAGCTCTCGCCGGCAAATGAGGGAAGGGAGACCTACGCCGACTTTGAGCTTAGGGTCGCCATCGATTCCATCGTGCCGGACTGGTTGGTGGCCCTGGCGACCAGGCGAGAACTCGACGCGCACTTTCGGATCGTGAAGGAGAAGGCGCGCGCCCGTGCAGCTAAGTCGGAAAAGTGAATTCAGACACTTCGACTTTGTCCAGGCCCTGTTTAACGAGTGTTCCAATGTCGAGGCTTCGCTCGATTCTGCGGATGTCGTCGATGCGGGTCTTGGTGCTCGGGTGCGGCGGAACGAAGAGTGAACAGCAGTCTTGATCCGGCTCGATTGACGTCGTGAAGGTGCCGATCCGCTGCGCCTGGTCGGTGATCTCAAGCTTGTCCATGCCGATGAGCGGGCGGAGAAGCGGCAGCTCCGCTGCTTCTTCGATGACTGATAGGTTTTCCGGCGTTTGTGACGCCACCTGGCCCAAGCTGTCTCCGGTCACGAGGGCCCAGCAGCGGTCGGCCAGTGCAAGCTCGCCTGCGATACGAACCATCAGCCGGCGATAGAGCACGACGCGATAGGCGGAAGGCGCTTCCGCCACGATCTCACGCTGGATCTCGCCGAACGGGACGATGAACAGTTTCGAGCGGTATTGGTGGGCGGTCAGGATTTGCACCAGCTCCCGCACCTTCTCTTCGGATGCCCGGCTCACAAGCGGGCGTCCGGAAAAATGGACGAACACTGCGTTGCAGCCCCGTTTCATCATGCGGTAGGCGGCGACCGGTGAATCGATGCCTCCCGAAATCAAACAGGCCACCGTTCCGCTGACGCCCACGGGCATCCCGCCGGGGCCTTGAATCTTCTCCAAATAATAGTA
>DASTFK010000310.1:0-4602 GCA_035719945.1 Nitrospira sp. | reverse complement strand
CGTGCCCGCGAGACAAGTGGTGGAACTTGGCACTGAGATCGAGATTTGAGAGCTTTGGCGAAAACGATCGGACAACCCGATCGGCGCTCATTGCCTGGCAAAGAAGTTGGTCGTGCTTGCACCCTCGACGCGGCAGCGTCTTTCTGGGGCTCTCCCTCTGCGGTGTCTGTCTTGAAGGGCGGTGCGCTCCTCGTGCTCTTAAGCCCTCGCTCACTCTCTGAGCCGTTAGGGGCGGGAGCACGGCCGGTCCATCCCATTCTCGGACATCCGAATTTAGCGGGGGCTAATTCACTAACTTTGTAAAAATGAGCAAAATGGAACAGCGCCCAAATGGCGCCAGTTCCAAGGTAACTCATCACCGTCCGATCGCGGCATCTACCGTGTGACCGAGAGTTCTGTAACGCTCCCCATCTTTACTTTTTGGTGTGGGCATTAATGATCCTTGCGTAGCGGGACCGGCGGGTACTGCTGATGCGAGCGCGGACCTTCACCGGGAGGTCGAGATGCAGTCTTTCTTGCACGACGAAAACAGCGCGCTGTACCGCAAACTCATTGCGAAGAGCGAAGGTAATCCGTCACGGGATGAGGACCGGCACGCCATGCCGCTGACGTTGCTTGCCAAAGAAGAGGCGAAGGCGGAGAACCCTACAGTTCGATGCTTGCCTGACGCCATGATGAACGGCGCCGTCATGCGTAATGCGAGAACCCGGCACGGCTCCGCCTTCTTAGCCGTGCCGCCGGGAACAAACGAAATTGCCCTTTCAATGTCGTCGTCTGGGAAGAAAACCCTCCTCGCGAAGAAGCTCAATAGCTTCGTTGAGTTGTCCGAGCGCGAGTTGTTGTGTCTAGCGGAGCTCCAGACCGCACCCATCAGATTGAAATCCGGCAAGGAGCTTGTGCACGAAGGTCAAGTTGGCGACATGCCCTACATCCTTCAGGCGGGATGGGCGTGCAGCTTCAAGCTTCTGCCCGACGGCGGACGGCAGATCATAGCGTTCCCGCTTCCCGGCGACTGCGTCGGATTGCGGAGCGCGCTGCTGCTCACGTCGGATCACTGTTTCTCCGCTTTGACCGACATCGTTGTCAGTCGCGTCGAGGCTTCTCGCATGATGCGCATATTCAACGAATTTCCTCGCCTCGGCGCTGCGATCCTGTGGGCGGTCTCGCGGGACGAAGCTATGGTCGTGGAGCACCTCGTCAGCATTGGGCGTCGCAGTGCCATCGAGCGGACGGCCCACTTTTTTCTCGAGCTGTGGGAACGTCTCCGGCTGGTTAAGCTAACAACAGACAATGAGTTCGCCTGCCCGCTCAATCAATACGTCCTGGCCGACGCCCTAGGGCTCACTGCCATCCACGTGAACCGGATGCTGCGGCAGTTGCGGGAACGCAAGCTGCTGACACTCAAGGAACGCAAGGTGATCATTCAAAACCTCCCAGGGCTCAAGGCGCTGGCCGGATATCACGATCGTTAAGAGGACTCGGTGGTCAACGGCGACGGTCAAATATGTGCGTCGAGGCTAACCCAGATCAGCACCCTACCAGATTAATGAGCGTAACCTGAAGTTGTAGCAGGAAGGTTGCTCCTGCCCACTGGGCGGGGTCCGAGATCGACAACCTGCTTCTAGCCAATAGGAGTAGTGTCATGGCCGTGTCATTGCTGGATCCCACTTCTCAAGCGCAGTCTCAGGTGAAGTTCACATACGCCGTGCCCAGTCCGCCGGTGCTCGACGCGACCGGGGGCGGCACCTACACTATTCAGGCAAATCAGGTCGACAACTTCTTCATGGGCCTTGTGGACCCTCTTGGTGAACCTCTTGGTACTACGGTCTATTCTTATCAGTGGCTTCAACCAAATGGACAATTGGCTACGGGCAGCCTCTATGGGCCGACGATCGTTGCGGCGTCAGGCGTTCCGATCCATGTCACGTGGGTCAACAATCTGCAGGGAGACCACCTGCTGCCGATCGACCCGAGTATCATTCCACCTAATCTCCCGGCAGGAGCCATCCCGATCGTCACGCATCTCCATGGCGGTCATACCCAAGCAGCGAGCGATGGTCATCCCGACGCCTGGTTCACCAAGGACAACGCCCAGACAGGGCCGGCCTACCAGATTGCGACTTACACCTATGACAACAGCCAGCAAGCGGCCACGCTGATTTATCATGATCACGCGTTTGGCTTTACGCCACAGAACGTCTCCGCGGGGCTTGGCGGCTTCTATCTGATCCGCGACGCGAACTTGAATAAGCTAATGTCCGATGGCGTGCTACCGAGCGGCGGCAACGAGATCGGTATGGCGCTCCAGGATCACGCCTTTACAGCGGACGGCCAGCTTTACGTGCCAGGACGGGCGCTCGATGATCCGATTCCTGGTACCTCCGACATTGTGGCCGACATGCTGCCGCAGGACTATGCGGGTCCTCTCCCAAGCGCGCTGCCAGAGTTTTTTGGCGATTTCAATCTCGTCAACGGCATGGCTTGGCCGAAGCTTGACGTTGCCAAGGGCGAATACCTTTTGCACTACACGAATGTGTCCGACTCGCGCTTTTATGACCTTCAGCTGAGCGACCCCAACGTGAAGGTCACATTGGTTGGCGCGGATGGTGGCTTGCTGAAGAACGCCATCGTCATAAGCGATGGAATTGACGCGAACAATGACGGTTTGCACGATGCAGGAGAGGAAATCATTCTTGCGCCCGGCGATCGCATCGACCTCGTCGTTGATTTCACGAATGCCCAGGGCGACGTGATCTTGCAGAATACCGGCCCAGCCTTCGAGCCGTTCAAGGGCCTTGGCGCAGCCGCGGCCGGCGTTACGAATGCAATTCCGGGTGTGGACCCGGTCGGCGAGGTAATGAAATTCACATGGAACTCAAGCCTCACACCATTCCATTCGTCACTGTTCACCGACGCGGCCGATGTCACGCCCAACGTTGTGCTCAATCCGAATTTCCAGCCAATCAGCGAGGCGAGTTCCACCCATACGCGCAAGGTCGGTCTCTATGAGACGACGGATCAGTTCGGACGCATCCTGCCATTGCTTGGCACGGCCGAGAACACGATCGATATCACCGGCAATCCGATCAAGGCCGGCGCGATGGCGTTCCATATGCCGGCGACCGAGACGCCATTGCTCGGCTCGACCGAGACGTGGGAGATCTTCAACTACACGGCGGATGCGCATCCGATGCATTTGCATCTGGTGCAGTATCAGGTGCTCGGTCGGTACATGATGAATCAGATCGACAGCAACGGAGACGGCGTTGTCGACCAATTGGACTACACCGTAGCCGCTGACAGCAACGGAGACGGCCTGGTCAACGATATTGGCAGTGCCCTCCCACTGCGACCCGAAGACACAGGCAACCAGGATACGGTGTGGGTCGGCCCGGGCGAGGTGCTGAAGATCATACAGACGTTCGACTTGCCAGGGGACTACGTCTGGCACTGCCACATCCTGTCGCATGAAAACAACGATATGATGCGCCCCTACCACGTCATCAACACGGTCGACGGCACAGACAAGCGTGACATTCTGAACGGTACCAGCGATATCGACAGCATCACGTGCGGCAAGGGCAACGACGTCGCCAATGGTGGTGCGGGAGACGACCGCTTCGTCGCCACCCCGTTCGACGGCAACGACCGGTACGACGGCGGCGTCGGTGTCGACACGCTCGACCTCTCCAGGACGACGGCTTCCGCCTTCGTGAATCTCGGCAGCGCCAGCGATTGGTCCGGCAGCGGGATCGATGGGCTTTCTGCAGTCGAGGCCGTCGCACGCACCGTCGCCAATGGCGAAAAGTTCACTCCCGACGGCTTTGCAGCGGGTGTGCAAATAGGCAACGACAAGCTCAGTTCAATCGAGAACGTCGTCGGGTCATCTCGCAACGACTGGATCGTCGGCAATGCCAGTGACAATCTCCTGGCCGGCGGCGCGGGCAACGATTGGATCAACGGCCGTGGCGGCATTGACCGTATCTGGGGTCAAAGCGGCAATGACGATCTGAGGGGAGGCGATGGAGCGGACACCTTCCTGTTCTACAGAGACATTGCGACAAACAAAGTCGACACCGGCCGCGATACGATCTGGGATTTTGATGCACACACCGACTTCCTCGAGATCGACACGGGCATGGTCACCGATTTCACGAACGTCGCCGCTTTCATCGCCAGCCATGCGCAGAATACGCCAGCAGGTGGCGTCAAGATCACGTTCGATGCCAACGACACCGTCACATTGAAACACACAACTGTCGCGTCACTGGTAGCGAACCAGGAGCATTTCCACTTCGTGTGAGGCTGATCGCATATCAGGCTAGCGCCTTCGATACGAAAATGCCGCAACAACCCTGCTTCTAGCGGTGCTTGGACCGCACCTGCGGTGGCCCGCTGGATTGGTCGGTATTGCACCATGCTCAAGTTCATGAATGCTGGCGCGGTTGAGCTGCGAGCGGCGGTTGCGAGTTGCCGTGCGGCATTTCTCGGCGTCGCCGTGTTTTCTGGGCTGATCAACCTGCTTGCACTGACGAGCTCTATCTACATGCTGCAGCTCTATGATCGGGTGATCCCGTCGCACAGCGTACCGACGCTGGTGGG
>DASTFK010000309.1:0-5010 GCA_035719945.1 Nitrospira sp. | reverse complement strand
ATCCACTGCACGTTCACCCGCGTCTCATGGTCGATGCCGCCATGGACGAGCGATTCGGCGAGACTCTTGTAACATTCCTTCAACCCCGCGTACTTGCCGACCAGGGCGACTGAGACTTCATGTTTGGGATACTTGATCTTTTGGACCATCGCATCCCATTCGCGCAGGTTCGGCGGACCCGTTTGCAATCTCAGCTGCCGGACGATCAGTTCATCCAGGCCTTCCTTGCGGAACACGATCGGCACTTCATAGATCGTCTCCACGTCTTTCGCCGTAATGACCGCGTCCTTCTCGACGTTGCAGAACATCGCGATTTTGCCCTTCATTTCGAGCGGAATGTAGCGGTCGGTGCGACACAATAAGATGTTCGGCTGAATACCGATCTCCCGCAGCTTGTTCACGGAGTGCTGGGTCGGCTTGGTTTTCAATTCTCCGGCCGCACTAATGTACGGAACCAGCGTCAAGTGGACATAGAGGACATTTTCACGCCCGACGTCGTACGGCATCTGTCGAATCGCCTCGAGGAACGGCAGGCTTTCGATGTCACCGACGGTCCCGCCGATTTCGACGATCGTGACGTCCATGCCCTGGGAGACCCGCATGATGCATTGTTTGATCTCGTCGGTAATGTGCGGCACGACCTGCACGGTCCCGCCGAGATAATCTCCCCGCCGCTCCTTGGTGATGACGGCATTGTAGATGCGGCCGGTCGTGTAGTTGTTTTCCTTGGTCAGCGTCAGCGAGGTATAGCGCTCGTAATGGCCGAGATCCAGGTCGGTCTCCGCACCGTCGTCGGTCACGTACACTTCGCCGTGCTGGTATGGATTCATGGTGCCCGGATCGACGTTGATGTACGGATCGAGCTTGAGGAAGGTGATCTTGAGTCCCCGGCTCTCGAGCAGATTGCCGATCGACGCCGACGCCAGTCCCTTGCCTAACGAGGACACGACCCCACCGGTGACAAAGATGTATTTGCCCATCATGGTCTCCATCCCTCGGGATCGGGTGAAGGTGATCCGCATTCAGTCATAAACGGGTCGACGTTTCAAGCGGCTTGTTCAGCGCCAGCCGACGTAAGCTCTCAATGGCCGAGAGGACGTCGCCCGGGGTATCAATGCGTAAGGAGGCATGCTGTGTTTCCCACACCTGAATGCCAATCCCGTTGTCCAGAGCGCGCAATTGCTCCAGCTTTTCCGCTTCCTCTAGACCACCTGTCGCCAACGACGCCAGCCTGAGCAGCGTTTCTCTCGTATAGATGTAGACGCCCAGGTGGATATAGTGCAACCCCTTCACGGCCTGTCGACTATGATCATCTCGAACCAGCGGGATGGGCGCGCGTGAAAAGTACAAGGCCCTGCCCTGCCGGTCGGTGACCACCTTGACGACCGCCGGGTTCTGCAGTTCCTCGGCGGTGTGCAGGGCTCGCTTCAGGGTCCCCATCTCGGCGCCGGATTCGACGAAGGGCTCGATCAGATCTCTCAGCAGCTCAGGATCCGCCGGAATTTCATCTCCCTGCAAATTCAAGAAAAACCGGCCCGGCCGCGATCGGGCCACACTGGCAACTCGATCGGTGCCGCTCCGAAAATCCCCGGTGGTCAACACTGCCTTCCCTCCGAACTCCTCCACAGTCCGCTGGATCCGTTCGTCATCTGTGGCAACCACCACCTCGGACACTGCACGGCAGGCCGCCGCCTGCTCGTACACGTATTGAATGATCGGCTTTCGATCGAGCATGGCGATGGGCTTGCCGGGAAATCGTGACGATCCGTACCGCGCCGGAATCACGACCGTCACATCCGGTTTCGGCTTCAACATCCTGCCTAGTCTCCCAGCGCTTCAGCGAGCTGCTTGGTGGTCACCGTGGCCGTGCCGACCATTCCCACAACGATGCCCGCCGCATGATTGGCCAACGTCGCCGCCTCGCGCATCGAAGCGCCGGCCGAAAGCGCCAGGGCCAGAGTGCCGACGACGGTATCGCCGGCGCCGGTGACATCGTAGACTTGCCGCGCCTGCGCGGGAATGTGCCAGGCCTCGTTGTGGCCTTCAAAGAGGCTCATCCCCTTCTCCCCTCGCGTAATCAGCACCGACTGGCAGCCCAGCCGTTGACGGATCGTTTCTCCGGCTTCCTGGATTGTCTGATCTCCCTCCCCATGGAGTCCCGCTGCCTGGGTCGCTTCCAAATGATTGGGCGTAATGACCGTGACCCCCTTGTAGAAGCCAAAATGCTCGACTTTGGGATCGACGATGACCGGCACTTTGCGAAGCGCGGCAAGACGGACCAGATCTGCCATGATTCCTGCCGTCACCACCCCTTTGGCGTAATCCGACACCACCAGACAGGTGAGTTCGCGGAGGCGCGATTCAATATAGCGCAAGATCCGCTTTTGCAACTGTGGCTTGATCTCCCCTTTGCGCTCGACGTCATAGCGCACCACCTGCTGATTGTGTGCGATGACCCTCGATTTCTTGATCGTCGGCCGGTCGCTATCAGTGACGATGCCGCCGCGGCCTGACCGTTTCGCACCCAACTCCTTGAGCAGCAGGCGCCCGGCCTCATCCGAGCCGATCATGCCGCAAAGGTCGGCCTTTCCTCCGAGCGCCAGGATGTTGTTGAAGACGTTGGCGGCTCCGCCGAGCCGCATGGATTCCGACTCGACGTGCACGACGGGCACGGGCGCTTCCGGTGAAATCCGGGTCACCCGTCCCCAAACATAATGGTCGAGAATTAAATCACCGATGACGAGCACCGAAGCCTGAGGAAATCGCTGAATATGGCGCCGAAGGCTGCTGGCTGACGGCTTATCTTGGCGGCTGGATGAGCTCGCTGTTGTCGTCGAGTCACGCGCCGGTCTGCTCACTGAATCGCCTTGCCGAACCGCGCCCATCGAACCCACTCCTTCCATTGCCCTTGGCCGCTCCATGACCAATAAATACGGAAGGCTTTTCCGCGGATCTTTTCTTCGCGCACGAATCCCCAAAACCGGCTGTCCAAACTCTGGTCGCGATTATCTCCCATGACGAAATAGGACTCGGAAGGCACCGTGACGGGACCGAAGTTATCCCGGGGATTGATCGTCCCGTCGATCACACCCGAGTCAATACGCTGCGTATACGCCTTGTCGTCCAGCGGTGACCCGTTGACCAAGACCACTTTATGCTTGATCTGAACCGTGTCGCCTGGGATGCCGACGATCCGCTTGATGAAATCCTTCTCCTCGTCCTCCGGGAATCTGAATACGATGATGTCCCCTCGCTGCGGTTTTCCAAACTCGATCACCGCATGGGAAGCGTAGCAATTCACCGGCGGGAACGTGACCTGGAATTTGCAGTCGCTCGGCCATTGAATGCCGTAGGCGAGCTTGCTCACCAGGATGTGGTCGCCGATCAACAGAGTGGGAATCATCGAACCGGAAGGGATCTTGAACGCCTGGACAACGAACACACGAATGGCAAAGGCCAACAGCATCGCCACAACAATGGCTTCTGCATATTCCCGGAACACGGACTTCCGGGCCGGCTGCACGGTGCTGGACATGCCCTCTCCTGTGGCCGCCTCCGGCGCGCGGGATGCAATCTCGTCTGTACTCTGGAGGTTGGGATCGGCGCTCATTCGTCACCGACTTTCAGGATGGCCAAGAAGGCTTCCTGAGGCACTTCGACGCTGCCGACAGCTTTCATCCGTTTCTTTCCTTCTTTTTGTTTTTCGAGGAGTTTCCGCTTGCGGGTAATGTCGCCGCCGTAACATTTTGCGGTGACATTCTTCTTCATCGCTCCGATGGTCTCGCGGGCGATCACTTTGTTGCCGATCGCCGCTTGGATGGCGATCTCGAACATCTGCCGCGGAATCAGCTCTTTCATTTTCTCGGCCAACTGCCGTCCGCGCGTGTACGCCCGCTCCCCGTGTGTAATGATGGATAAGGCATCTACGGCCTCGCCGTTCAGGAGAATGTCGAGCTTGACCAGATCAGAATTCCTATACTCGAGCACTTCATAATCCAGCGAGGCATAGCCCTGTGTCCTCGACTTCAACTTGTCGTAGAAATCCAAAATAACCTCGTTGAGCGGCATCTCATAGCTGATCATGACACGGGTAGGATCGAGGAAGTGAATGCTGCGTTGAATCCCCCGGCGCTCCTGACATAATTTGAGGATCGCCCCCATGTAGCGCTCGGGCGTGATGACCGTGGCGAGAATAAACGGCTCCTCAAATCGTTCAATGCTATTGGGCGGAGGCAGCTCCGCCGGATTATCGACCTCCACCACCTCACCCTTGGTCGTGGTCACGCGATAGACGACGGTCGGAGCGGTCGTAATCAACGTCAGACCGTATTCGCGCTCGAGGCGCTCCTGGATGATTTCCATGTGCAACAGCCCCAGGAACCCGCAGCGGAACCCAAATCCGAGTGCCAGGGACGTTTCCGGCTCGTAGACGAACGACGAATCGTTGAGGCGCAGTTTGATGAGGGCGTCGCGCAAGTCTTCATATTTTGATGTATCGGTGGAATACAGTCCGCAAAAGACGAGGGGCTTCACTTCCTTGTAACCCGGAAACGGCTCAGCTGTCGGCTGCACGGCATCAGTAATGGTGTCTCCGATTTTCACATCGGCGACCTCTTTCATGTTGGCGCACAGATAGCCCACCTCTCCGGTCAAGAGTTCTGTTTTCTTCACCCGTTTCGGCGTGAAATGACCGACTTCCATGACCTCGAAGGTCCGGCCGTTCGACATGACTTTGATTTTCACGCCCGGGCGAACGGCGCCGTCGACGACCCGCGTCAAGACGATCACGCCCTGGTAGTTGTCGAACCATGAATCGAAAATCAACGCCTTCAACGGTGCATGGGGATCGCCTGACGGCGGAGGAATCCGCTCGATGATGGCCTCGAGCACCTCGGGAACCCCACGCCCCTCCTTGGCGCTGATGGGAATCGCATCGCTCGCATCCAGCATCAGTACTTCGGAGATGGAATGCTTGGTGTTCTCCACGTCGGCACTGGCCAGATCGATCTT
>DASTFK010000308.1:0-2215 GCA_035719945.1 Nitrospira sp. | reverse complement strand
GACCTGCGGGATGGGCCGATTGTGTCCGGCTGCAACGGCGGTGGCGGCATCAACGACCTGGAAATTGCGCTCAACGGCTCGGCGGGCTGCCGATTCTTCCAAGTCGTCACCAGCGAGTGTGACGCGACCGTCGGCTGGCATGTTCGCACGGGTATATCGACCGGTGAGGAAGCCAGCCCCGAGCGGTCCCCACGGCAGGACGCCCAGACCGGCCGCCCGGCAAAGGGGCAGCAACTCCAGCTCCGCAGAACGTTCAACCAGCGAATATTGGGGCTGCAGACTAACGAAGGGCGCCCAGCCCTCGCGATCCTGGGTCGATACTGACCAAGCAAGTAGCCAAGCTGGGAAGTTCGATGCGCCCAGAGCCCGCACCTTCCCGGCTTGGACCAGGCCGTCAAGCGCAACCAGGGTGTCTTCAAGCGGGACTGTCGGATCCGGCGCGTGCACTTGATAAAGGTCAATCACGTCAACGCCGAGGCGACGGAGGCTCGCGTTGCAGGCTGCTCGGATTCAATCTGGGTGCAATCCTTCGCCTTTCGGGTCGGAAACAGAGAAGCGAACCTTCGTCGCAAGCACCACCTCATCGCGGTGCCGGGCCAGCCACGGTGCTAGTGTGCGCTCAGACTCTCCATCGCCGTAGACGTCAGCGGTATCAATGAACGTGCCGCCGGCCGCGAGGAATCGGTCCAGCATTCGGTGGGCCTCCTTTGTCGGGGTCGCTCCGCCCATCAACATCGTGCCCAGGCAAAGTCGGCTAACGCTTAAGGGGCCTAGAGTTGAAGTCTGCATATATCTAGAAACTAGGTCGCACGTGCTCCTGGCTAGCCGTCAAACCAGACGGGCTTCGACGACGCTCACGGGTGATTCGGTGGGCACAACTTTCGTAAGACGTAGACCCGCCTTGCCGAGCAGCGTGCCGTATTCCGGTTCCGTGCGCTCTTGTCCTCCGGGCCCGACCAGCATCATCATGTCGAGCATCTTGCCTGGGTGCGGAGTATCGCCAGCCGGAAGCACCATCTCGATAATCAGCAGTCGGCCGCCAGGATTCATCGCACGCCGACAGTTGCCCAGGATCGTAAGGCACTGCTCTTCGCTCCAGTCATGGATGATATGCGAGAGAAGATAGGCATCCCCGCCTTCTGGAACGCTTTCGAAGAAACTCCCGTCCTTTATCGCGACGCGATCCGTCATGCCGCGCGCCTCAATCAGCGGCGGAGCGTCGCGAACGACGTGCGGGAGATCAAAGAGGATCCCGCGGGCATCGGAATAACTACTGAGAATCGTCGTCAACAGATGACCAGTGGCTCCGCCGACATCAATGATGGTCGTTAAGCCGGAAAAGTCATATGCGGCAGCAACTGCCGCGGGTTCCGCTCCGTGGAAGCCGATCATGGTTTCGCTGAATAGTGACGCCTCATCGGGATGGTTCGCTAACCAGTCGAAAACTGGCATTCCCAACGCCTTTTCAAATCCACTCTTTCCAGTCTCTACCGAATAGAGCAACTGCCCGAAGCCTCGCACCCACCATTCACTCGCGACGGTCAGGATAGTGGCACGCGCCGAGCCTGGTGCCCCGGTCCTGAGCGCGTCACCGAGTGCGGTCAAGGCGAAGCAGTGCTTCGCGTCCTCGGTCAGGATACCGAGGTTCGCGAGCGTCCGCATGAGGCGATAGACGGAGGGCGCGTGGGTCCCTGTTTTTCCTGCAATTTCGTCGGCGCTGTTCGTCCCGTTGGCGAGGTGGTCAGCCAGGCTAAGTTTGGCTGCAACGTAAACAATGTGAGACACCCAGTGTGCATGTGCCATCTGGACCAATTGGGCGTGAGGTGGCGCTGCTTCATTCTTGCTGTCATTCTTCCCCTGCATATCTTGGGGATGCTGCGTTTCGGCCTCCAGTTTGGCGAGATCAAGTTTCACGAACCACCTCGGCCGGTCTCTTGTCATCGCGCAGTCCGATGAAGGCGCAATGACGCAGGTGCCCGGCGTCCTTCCATTCGACGAAGGCAACCTGGCAAGCGAGTTGCGGTTTATCGCCTTAGTAACGCGCCCTCTATCTGACACCCGTCTTTGCGGTCCGCAGCCCTCGTGCCGGTTTGAACAGCTACAGCCTGATTCTTGGTGGTGCCCATATGCTCTTCAGGAACCAGCGGAGTTGGTGATTAAGCGGGAAGGAGTTGTATGTCGAGTGACTTTGCCTCGCGTTTGAGCCACTTGAGGC
>DASTFK010000307.1:0-3346 GCA_035719945.1 Nitrospira sp. | reverse complement strand
TGGTGCCAAGGTCGGCAAGCGCAGCCGCGGCGGATTCACGGACGGGGGGTACGGGATCACCGAGCAGCTTCTCGATGTCTTCCCGTGCCTCATTCCGATGCAGATGGCCAAGCCCTCTGGCGGCGGCCGCACGAACCGAAGGTTGATTGTAGGTCAGGAGCCCCTGCATCAACGGCGCAGCCCGCTGATCGTTCAGGTCCGCCATGGTACGAAGGGCCTCCGCCCGATCTTCCGGATTGGGCGCCTCGGCCGCCTTGCGCAATTCCTCCCAGGCTTCTGTGCGCCCGAGCCTGAGTAATGCCCCGAAGGCGGCAATGCGGACGGTTGCCAGTTCATCCTTCGCAGCCCGTTCGATCAGCGGAAGCACGGACCGGTCTCCGCTCTTTCCGAGCGCCTTTACCGCCCGCGCTTTGACAATGCCCGCCTGATCTTCCAGCGCGCCTCGCAACTTTTTCGACTTGCGGCCTTTGTCTGATCGTCCCAACCCTTCGACAGCCAATACCCTCACCGGTCCGGAACCATCGCTCAACCCGTCTTCGAAATACGGCACTGTTTCGTCGGAATCGATTTCCTTCAGCGCCGTATAGGCAGCCCCACGCATTTGCTCCCGCATGTCCTTGACGAGCACCACAATGAACCCAAACGCCACCTCGCGCAGCAGCGGGACATCTTCTTGACGGAGTCCCGCCTCAAGCTTGTCATATTCCGCAAGCGCCTCTTGAGGCGTTCCGAGCTTTACCAGCGTCCGCGCTTTCAATCGGCGCACCTCCGGCGATGCCTGCGCGTCCTGACTCAGTTTGGACAGGCCATCGACGACCTTCTGGTATTCCTTCTGGTCATACAACGCCTTGAGATCTGGCGGCACCGGAGACGATCCGGCTCCGAGCGCGAAGCAGACGAGGATGACAAGGGTGCTCCGCGTGATGACGGACGACTGATTCATGGCCTTATCCCTGTTGCCCGCGAAGGGTTGCGGCCTGCCGCTTGCGGTACCCCGGCGGTTCATTGAAATACTCACTCGGCTGTGGAGACCATCTGATCCGTTCATAGACGAATGACCAGTCGCGGTCGCGGCTGACGAGCTTGAGCACCATGCCTGTTTCCACATCGACCCATTCGAACCACTGTTCCGTTCGACCATGCCGGTCTGTTTGGACTTCATATAATTGTGCGGCACGCCCTACGGCCGTTGCTTCGCCGACCGGTGTCCGGCTGCGTTCTCCCGGAAGGATGGGCTGCATCGGCAGCACATCGTCTGGATCGAGCGGCGTGACCAGCAATTCCTTCTGTTGGGCCAACAGATACCATACCTCCGCTCGGTCCAGCCGGATGATTTCGATTGCGGCATAGCCATAGTCGGTACGGATCGCGTACTTGTATTCGAGCCTGAGACGGTCGCCCTTGGCAAACACTTGCGCCTGATATTCTTTCCGTTGACCTGTTTGATGATGCTGCCGGAAAACTCGGATGGGTGGGCAATGTTCTTTTCGGCAGCTGCAGGAACAGGGGGTATCCAAAGCGTAGTGGCAACGGTCGAGGCAAGTAGAAAAGAATTCAGGAGCTTGGCAGAAGCGATCCGTCTAATACGGATGGTCAAAAAGCCCACGAAGTCACCCACTGGAATCGGCGGGCATTTTACACCCGCCCATCCCACCGATTGATTCGCAATCATTTCCCCGGGACGGGCTTGGCGGCAGGCAAGGCCGGCTCGCGGGCTTTTTCAACATCTGCTAGTGCTGGTGCTCGACGAACGGGTCGATCTCAATCGACCGACCACGCGATTCAGGGCCAAAGCGAGGATTGTCCACCACTTTATATGCAGAACGGGGGCCTTTAGGCGCCGGCAACGAGAGTGCCTCGGTCACTTTCCCGTCGGGCTTCACGGTGACCATTTTTGACATACCGGGGCCGGTCTGCGGATGCCAGACGACGAGTTGATAGGTTCCAGGCGGAACGTGCTCGAGAGAAAATCTTCCGTTCTCGTCCGTCAGCACGTAGTAGGGATTGTTCACCGCCATGGCCCAGCTTTCCATGTACGCATGGAACCCGCATTGCATGTAAAAAGTGCGCCGGCCTTTATTGAGGTAGATCGGCCCCACGAGCGACTTGCCCGGCGCATGATTATGAATCGCATGGAGGTCGCCGCGGTTGTGCTGATGGTTCATGACCAGCGGCGTATTGAAGAGTACCCGGGCGCCGGCTTCCAACGAGGTTTCATAGCCCTGAATGTCGTGCATGACAGGGTCCATGTTCACGACTTCGACGGCATGCCCGTTACGTATGATCGTCATGAACGGCTGAAACATGCAATCGCGCGCCTCGATCAATGGCACCGAGACTTCGAAGGGTTTACCCGCTTCGACGCCTTCGAGCAGCACGATCGCATCTTTCAGGCCGCCTTTCGGACCGACCACAAAATCGTGGAGGAGCCGCCATCCACTGCCGTTCGAAATGCGGCCGCAGTACTGAGGGTCCGGGAACGTGATCAGATTGAAGCCCTTGGGTTCGGGCACGGCCCCTTCGAGTGTAACCGTCCCTTCCACGACGCCGCCATGCTCCACGTCGATGACGTCATAACCGAGGGCGGCACTGCTGCTGAGGATGACCGCGACGACGAGACTTAATCGTAAGAAGTACGTGATCGGACCTGCATTCACGATGCTCTCCCTATTGATGTGAAGGGAATGGATAAGACCATTTGCATTACGGACGAACGGTCGTCACGTTAGGGCGCCTGCAATTCAAGCGTCGGTCGAATATCCAAGGTCTTGCCAAGCGAATCCGGCCCAAAGTGCGGGTTCTCTTCGATTTCATGGGCGCTGCGCCGGCCCTTCGGTGATTCAAAGACGAAATCGGCCTGAGCCGATCCTTTGGCTGGAACGGTGATTTTCTTCTCCAAGACCGTTCCCACGCCCGGATGCCAGGCCATCAGCGTATACTCACCCGGTGGCACATCCGTGAGCGAGAAACCTCCGCCACTATCGGTCAATTGATAGTAGGGATTGTCCACGGCAAGTCCCCAACTTTCCATATACGCATGAAATCCACACTGCATGACGAAAAATTTCCGCCCTTTGGTCATCTGGATCGATTCTCGGATCGGCTGACCAGCCAGATGCTCATGAGTCTCGGCACTCACAAAGCGCTTATGGTGTGGGTTCATAGGAAGCGGGGTGTTGAAGAGGACCCGTGGGCCCAGTTGTGATGTCTCATAGGCTTGGATGTCGTGCATCACAGGGTCCATGTTCATCACAATCACATCTGATCGGTCGCGCACGACTGTGACAAACGGTAGAAACCGGCAATCTCGTGCTTCGATGGTCGGTGGCTCAAACTTAAATGGTTT
>DASTFK010000306.1:0-3893 GCA_035719945.1 Nitrospira sp. | reverse complement strand
GAGCAGCGTGAGAAGATTGAGGCTGAAACCGAAGGCAAACATAAAAAGGGCCGCACCAATCAGCGACACCGGCATGGCGACGAGCGGGACCAGCGCCGTGCGCACAGATCCCATGAAGAGAAAGACGACCAGCGCGACGATCAGAATCGTTTCCGACAAGGTCTTGGTGATCTCGGTCAGCGCGTTCCGCATGAACATCGTCCCGTCCCAGACGAGCCGCATATCGATGTCCTTCGGCAGTGTCGGCCTGATGTGCTCCATTTCATCTCGCAACCGTTTGGCCACGTCGATTTCGTTAGCACCGGGGACGGGCCAGACGCCCAGATAGACACCTTCCGTGCTGTTGTACTTCGCGACCATGTCCGCCTCTTCGGCCTCACGCTCGACCTTGGCAATGTCTTTTAGCCGAACGATGGCGCCGCCGCGGTCGGCAACGATCAGGTCTTCGAACTCTTCGGCAGAACGGAGGTCGGTATTGGCGAGCAGATTGACCTGTACGAGATTGCCCTTCGTCCGCCCGACGGCCGCCAAATAGTTGTTCCGACGGAGTGCGCCCTGCACGTCGCCTGGCGAAAGGTTGAAGGACGCCAACCTGTCTGGATCGATCCAAATGCGCATGGCGATTTGGCGGCCGCCCTCGATGGTCACTCGCTGAACACCCGACAGCGTCGCAAGCTGCGGCTGCAGCGTGCGCAGCAGCCAGTCTGTCACGGCGGGTACGGTCCTCTCACTGGAGGTGAAGCTCAGATAGAAGGAGGCATAGGGACGATCGGCGCGCTGCACTTCGACGACCGGCGGCTCAGCTTCCGTCGGCAATTCCGAGCGCACTTGTTGAAGCCGGGCCGTGACCTCGGCCAACGCCGCCGTGCTGCTGTGGTTCAATTTCAAGTGCACTGTGACCGTGCTCACGCCGGCCCGGCTGGTGGACTCGACATAATCGACCCCGCCGATCGCCGACACGACCCGCTCGATCGGCGTGCTCAGAAACCCGCGGACGCTCTCTGCGCTCGCGCCGTAATACACGGTCGTGATGATCACCGACGAGCTCTCGATCTTGGGATACTGCTGCACGGGCAACGTCGTCAGCGCCCGCCAACCGGCCAGCACGATCATCAGATTCACGACGATCGCCAGCACCGGGTGCTTGATGAAGATGTCGGTGAATGAACGTGTCTGCATGGTGTTTCTCGTCCTTCTGATCATCGAATCAGTGGAGACTGACCGCCTGCCGCCGCCCGTCCTCTCCCGCTCCGGCGCCGGCAATGGACACGAGCGCCGCCTCGCGCAGCTTGAACGATCCTGATGCCGCGACCTGCTCCCCCGCCGTGAGTCCTGCATGAATGACAATCTCGTCTCCGAACATCGCGCCGCTTTCGACCTGCTGGACGTGCGCCCTGGCACGGCCGTCCTTGTCCTGCGTGATGACGAAGACCTGATCTCCCTGCGGGCCTTTGCGCAACGCACTCACTGGCACCGCAACCGCCTTGCGAGGGGTGCCGACCGGCACACGGACACGCACCGATGAACCGGGGGAGGGCATGTGGACTGTGCCCTCGATTCGCGCCCGCACGACCGCATTCCTGGTCGCAGGGTCGATGCGCGAGTCGAGCGCCACGATCTTGGCGGTGACAGGAGCCGACGTACCAGCAGAGACCTCGACCAGTTCACCTGCTCGTAAATCTGCAGCAACCTGCTGTGCTACGGTAAAGTCCACGTGTGCCGCATCGTCGATCCCCTGAAGTGTCGTCAACAAGGTCCCTTCGTTCAGGTATTGGCCTGGATGGACGTCGGAGATGCCAACCAGCGCGCGAAACGGCGCGCGTATCGTCTTGCGGGCGATGATTGCCTTGGTGCGGGTAATTTGCGCCCGGGCGACGTCCAGATCGGCCCGTGCCCGGTCGACTTCTTCCTGCGTGGTGGCCATTTCTTGGTTCAGGTTCTTTCGGCGATCGAGCACCGTCTTGGCAAGAGCAGCCTGCGCCTCTTGCGCTTTCAACTCGGCCTCTTCGACGGAGACATCGAGCGCCACCAGTACGGTGCCACCTTCGACGACTTGCCCCGGCGTGAGGTGCACCTCGCGCACCGTGCCGGCAATTTCGTTTTTTAGGGTGATCGAGCGCAGTGCCAGAACCGTCCCGATCGATGTCGTGCTCTGGCGATGCTCGATTTCCTTCGCGACAGCGACCGTCACCGTCTCCATAGGTTCCGGTTGCTTTGCCGAGGCCGCCTGGCCCTCTTGAATGGCATCGTACTTCCAAGCCGCGAGGCCAAAGCCAATGACGAGCACCATTAACGGGAGTACAACAGAACCGACCCAGTGATACCAACGCTTCATGGAAGACCTCCGAGCTTGTCTGACGTGGCTCTCACCCTTTACAAGGAAGAACAGCAACGTTCGTTCCTAGGCTTGTGCAACGACCAGTTCGCCTAACTATCGAATGAACCTAGAGAATTTGTGACGTGGTCAGAAAGGGATGTCGAGGTGCCGATAAGGGATTCGCCGCCTAATCGGCAGGTGCCGAAGGATCGGCATCGCCTTGTGAGTGTCATACCGTACTTCCAGCCATTTGATGCGGGGAGCGCACGGTGGAAAATGCTTCGACGGGAAGTATGTTGTACCGCCGCCTGAGCTCTTCGACCTGCTCGCCCATGACCGGCCAATAGTCCCATCCGTTGTTAAGGTCGACCGTCATCGCTGCGCCACGTCGGATGGCGATCATGGCTTTCACCGGATCGAAAAATCCCGTCCTCGCTCCTGTAATGGGGGTCACGCGGATGCCGACATGAAATTGCAGCAGCACGAAGAACACGAACGCCCAAGGGTCGCGCCGTTGAAAGCCCGCACTAAAACAGGCCACTTGCACTTCTTCATCTGGCGTCGTCCCATATCCGGACAGGACATGCGCGCAATCGTGAAATAGCACTTGCTCTGCCGCTCCCCCCTTTTCGCCGGGTAAGGGAAAGCCGTTCGTCCGGCAGTATTCCCAATAGGACCGACCCAACGATCCGGCAGGATAATGCTCCAGGGCTTGATAACGACGGGCGAGGGCGGCATCTTCGTACCGTCCCAACATCCCGCGCACGAATTTGTAGAGGCCCCGCACGCCTTCATTGTTCCAGATTTCCTTCACTTTCTCCCTTAACCAAAACCGCCGTGCCAGGTCGAGACGAAGGCGCAATATCTCCCCATTGAGTAAATAGCGGAGGTCGCGCACTTCGGGAGCGTCCACTCCCAACACCCGTGCAAATTGTTCGACCATTTCGGTCTCACGCACATTGGCTTTCCCATCGATGAGCGAGACGACGATCAACCCTTGGACCAGTTGATATCTGATTTGCCGGTCGGGAAGTCCTGAAGCCAGTTCCTCCGGCATGATGGGCGCAAGATCTTCGACCGCATAGTTGGTCCCCAGAATCGTCTGCACCGACGTGAGCATCTGCCGCTCCGCGTCGTTGAGCGCGCCGTCTGCCAAGGCGACGGTTTTCATGGCACGCAGCCCCCAATGGGCTTGTTCCGCCGTGGGCATTTTCAGTTCCATCTGATCTCTCTCCTTTGAGATTAATTGTCGAAGTAGGGCCGGCTCAGGTTCATGCTGGAACAATGTGCGGGTCGGACACCCGCACGGCCGTCGATGAATGAGCAGCGGCAGCGTTCCAAGCCCCAAGACCGCCGGCCAGTGGCCACACGCGTGTGAATCCCAGTTTGCGGAGTCTTTTGGTCCCTTCGACGCTCGACGCATCCTTTGGGCAGGCGCAATACAGGATCACATCGCGATCCCGAGGCAGCTCATGATGTCTGGCGACGAGTTCGTCGAGCGTCAGCGGGAGGGCGCCGGGAATGCCCGGCTCTTCCTGGCGCACTGCGAGCGAACGAAGGTCCACGATCACCGGAG
>DASTFK010000305.1:0-4718 GCA_035719945.1 Nitrospira sp. | reverse complement strand
GCCGGCTGCGGCCGTCGTGGTTGCGACGCTACGGGCGCTGAAGTTGCATGGGGGCGGGGGCGTCGTGAAGGCTGGCACCCCGGTCCCCATCGGCTTGTCGGGGCCGAATCAAGACGCACTCGCACGCGGTTTTCCGAATTTGGAGCAGCACATCGCGAACGTCAAGACTCACGGTATTCCGGTGGTGGTCGCGATCAATGCATTCAAAGATGACCCGGCTTCTGAACTGGAGTGGCTTCGCCAGCAGGCCTGCAGGGCCGGGGCGGCGGAAGCGGCTGTCTCAACCCACCATGCCGACGGAGGAAAGGGCTCCGAAGACCTTGCGCGAGCGGTCATCCGTGCGGCCGCCTCGCCGTCGTCCTTCTCCCATCTTTATGATCTTGCCTGGCCGACAAAGCGTAAAATCGAGACCATTGCCATGAGGATGTATGGCGCGTCAGGGGTGTCCTTTGACCCGCAGGCGGAACGGGACATGGATCTCGCCCGCGAGCTGGGATACGAAGCGCTCCCCATCTGCATGGCGAAGACCCCCTTGTCGCTATCGCACGACCCCTCCCTCAAGGGCCGCCCAAAGGGATTCACCTTGCCGATCAAAGAAGTGCGACTGCTCGCCGGCGCCGGATTCCTCACGGCCGTCTGTTCGGGGATTCAGTTGATGCCAGGGCTGCCGAAAAAACCGGCGGGGGAGCGGATCGGCCTGGATCCGAAGACGGGCCAGATCGTGGGCCTATCCTAGTCGTTCACCGCTGCTTGAGATAGTGGAAAAACTCGGAATCGGGGCTCATCACGAGCGTCGACTTTTCGTCGAACGATTTCTTGTACGCTTCCATTGAGCGCGTAAAGTCGAAAAACTTCGGATCCTGCCGGTAGGCGTCCGCATAGATGCGGAAGGCTTTGGCATCGCCCCCGCCGCGAAGCTCCTCCGATTCCTTATAGGCCTGCGCCAAGATGATCTCGCGGTCCTTTTCGGCGTCCGAGCGGATTTTCTGCGCCTCCTCGGCCCCCTCGGCGCGATATTGTTTGGCCTGCTGCTCCCGCTCCGCCTGCATGCGCTGGAAAACCGTCTTCTCGTTTTCCTGCGGCAAATCGGCCCGCTTGATCCGCACGTCTTGGATCGTGATCCCGTACGCCGAAGCTTTCTCGTTTGCCCGCTGGGTCACGACCTTCATCAATTCCGCTCGCGCCGTCGAAACGATCTCCGCCAGGTCATGACGGCCTAATTCCACCCGCAGCTCGGAATAGATGATATCGTGCAGCCGTTGAAGGGCCCCGCGTTGACTTTGGAAATTTTGATAGACCTTGAGAGGATCGATGATGCGCCACTTGGCGAAATTATCGAGGAGCAACGTCTTTTTATCCTGTGTAATGACGTCCTGGGCATCGGAATCATAGTCGAGAAGCCGCTTGTCAAAGTAGGTGACCTCCTGCACGAACGGCACTTTGATATAGAGGCCTGGCTCCATGACGATCCGGACGGGCTTGCCCAACTGGACGACGATGGCGGTCTGGGTGACGTCCACGACGAAGAGAGGCGAAGCGCCCAGGAATAGGAGGAAGAACAGGATCGCGATCACTGCGATAGTCAAGCCCTGCTTCGTCATCGTTCGCGTCCCTCTGTCGTTGCAGGTGGCTTCTTGGTCATGCGATCAAGCGGTAAATAGGGGAGCATGCGCTCGCCGGCCTTCCCGTCAATGATGATCTTCTCCATTTTCGGCAAGATCTCTTCCATCGTCTCGATGTAGATGCGCTTGCTGATGGTATCGCGGGCCTGGTTGTATTCCTTTAGCGTGGCCAGAAAGCGGTTGGCCTCGCCTTGCGCCCGGTTCAAGCGCGCCTGGGCATAGCCTTTGGCCTGGTTGACGATCTGGGCTGCTTCGCCCTTCGCTTTGGGCAGAATGTCGTTCCGGTACCCAATCGACTGGTTGATCAGCTTTTCGCGGTCTTCTTTGGCGTTCGTGACGTCCTTGAAGGCTGCAGCCACGGCTTCGGGCGGATCGACATCTTGCAGTTGCACCGCCGCGATCTGCACGCCGGTCTGATATTGATCGAGAATTTTTTGCAGCAGGTCTTGGGTGTCCTGCTGAATTTGTGCCTTGCCGGTTGTCAGTGCTTCGTCGATTTTGCTCTTGCCGATGACTTCCCGCATCGACGCTTCCGCGGCCTTGCCGATCGTGTCATGGATGTCGGCAACGTTGAAGAGAAACTCCGATGCTTCCTTGATCTTGTACTGCACGATGAACTCAATCGCCAGGATATTCATGTCGCCCGTGAGCATCAGGGCTTCTTGCGGAATCATCTGTTGCCGACTCTGTCGATCGGTCCGAAATCCGATTTCGACACGATGGAGTTTGGCCACTTTCGGCTGCAGTACCGACTCGACAAGTGGAATCTTCAGGTGGGGGCCGGGCCCGACGGTCCGCACGGGAATGCCGAACCGTTTGACCACCCCTTCTTCATCAGGTCCGATGATGAAGGCGCTCTGCCAGACCAGAAAAATCAGCAGCCCAGCGATAAGGATATTTCTAAAGCCACCCGAAGGCAGGAAATTCCTCAACTGTGTCTGCGCCTGCTTGAGCACGTCCTCAAGCGGGTCGTTTTTTCTACTCCATGGATCTTTGGGATCCCAAACCATGCGGCGTTAATGGAAAGTTTAGTGTGTGAACGCGCGACACCATAGCAGACTGCTTAGGCCTTCGCAACACGCGGAACCGCGGAGATGGGACGCAGCAGGCTAGGTAGTGACGGCTCCACCGCAGGAGGAGCCGGAGCCGGCGGTGCAACCATAGCAATGGTTGCCCGTGACGATCACCCGCTGCTGCAATTGGGCAGGATTGAAATCACGAATGTGGCGTGGCGCGCCAGGGCCCACGGGCAGGTCGAGCATTTGGTTGAAATCGCAATCGTACAGTGTGCCGTCCCAGCCAACCGATAACGTATAGCGGCACATCACGCCCGCGGCTGCAGCGGGATTGAAGGCATTGGCAAGCCGCGCCATGTATGCTTCATAGTTTTCGCTCTCGACGAGAAACTCGAGAAATCGGCTGATCGGCATGTTCGTAATGGTGTAGAGACGGTTGAACTCGACGCCATGTTTGCGGCGGAGTTCTTTGCGGAACAGCGATTCGATCGCGTCTTGTTTGGGCGGCAAAAATGCGCCGACGGGATTGTGGACAAGATTCAGGACCAGGCCGCTGTCTGGGTTGCCGTAGCCGAGCTGGTTCAATCGGCGCAGGCCTTCCATCGATTTGTCAAAGACGCCCTCTCCGCGTTGGGCATCCGTTTGCGGCGCTTTGTAATAGGGGAGCGAGGCGATAATCTCTACACGATGAGCGGCCAGAAATCCGGCCAGGTCGGCCTGCGACGGCAGCAGAAGTACGGAGAGGTTGCAGCGGTCCATGACATGACGCTTCAGTCTGCGCGCTTGTTCGACTAGCCAACGGAAATGGGGATTAAGCTCCGGTGCGCCTCCAGTGATATCCACCGTCGGGATCTCGGTTTGTGCTAAGGCTTGAATGCAGAGCTCCGCCGTCAGGCGCGACATGCGTTCCGTCCGGTCCGGACCCGCATCGACGTGGCAATGCCTGCAGATTTGATTGCAGAGCTTTCCAACGTTGATCTGAAAGACCGTGATGCCTGTCGCCAGTAAGGGGAACAGACCGGCATGCTCCATGGGTACGGCAAAGGGGGGAGTGGTGTCATCAAGGAGGCGCAGCTGCTCACTCGCGGTTGCAAGGGGACTTTTTCTGTCAAGCATCGTCAGCGGCATGACGTTTAACAGCACCCGCCGTTCGGACTGCACGATATCGCCGCGCCGGCAACAGTACGTCCGGCGCGGTTGAGAACGACGAACGACGGGGCATAGGCCGGAGTGTCCAAGACCTTCAAGGTCTTGGAACAGATCTCCACCGGGTTCCCCCGACGGTAGAGATGCCCGTCGTCATCTTCGGCTTCCACAAAAGGACCGGCCAGAAAGGCAAAATCCCCTTCCCACACACAAGAAGTTACAGCTGGATACACTGCCGACCACCGGGGATCGTCGCGGCTCAGCCACAGTGGATCCGCTGAGAGCACAAAATGTGACGCACTCGGCGAGAGGTTGAGCAACTCTGCGGTCTCACATCCGATCGGCTGAGGGATGCCTCGTTGGTACGCGGCCCCTCGTTCATCGACCACACGACTAAACGGACCACAAAGGGTTGCATATTTGACCCCGGCGATGCTCGTGCGAGAGGGCAGCTTGTAGCCTGTCACCGTAATGGAAATGAAATGGATGCCGTCGATGACTCTCCAGGGCGAGCTCTTGTTCACATGAATGCCGAAAAATCCCGCCTCAAGCATGCCGGCCATGTATTCGGACAACGAAAGAGCGCCGGAAAGACACTCTCCCCACTTGTCGACATCGTGCACCAAATATTGCGGAACGGTCCGGTCGGAGACGATATCGGAAATGGTAAAGCGACCACCCGGTTTTGTGACGCGGAACATTTCGTGAAAGACTGGGCGTTTGGCGGGGGCCAGATTGATCACGCAGTTGGAAATGATCACATCGATCGCCGCGTCTTCGACGGGCAACGCATCTGCCATTCCCTTGCGGAACTCAACATTGGAGGAGGTGTACCCGAGATTCGTCGCAACGGCGGGAGCGTTTCTGCGCGCGATGTTCAGCATGGTGTCGGTCATATCGATGCCGATCACACGTCCGGATGGTCCGACGAGTC
>DASTFK010000304.1:0-2876 GCA_035719945.1 Nitrospira sp. | reverse complement strand
GTGACAGTCCAATTTGGGAACACAGGTGCCAGACAGACACGGCCTTCGCTGAGTCAGGACCGAGTGGACCTGCTCGATAAATGGAGAGTCAGCACTCCTCCGATTCTTCGACGATCGCATCGCCATAGAACGGTCTAACGGTCGATGGCTGCTCACTTTTCCGCAGAGATCTCTTCATCTTATCCCGCTGCTGAGAGCACCTGAGTAATAAGGCTTTGCGCTTCCCGTTGTATCTGCGCCAGATGCTCCTGCCCCTTGAAGCTTTCAGCATAGAGCTTGTACACATCTTCGGTCCCTGAGGGGCGGGCGGCGAACCAACCCTGTTCTGTGACGACCTTGAGTCCGCCGATGGGAGCGCCATGGCCCGGGGCCTGAGTGAGCCGCGACACGATGGGATCGCCCGCGAGGGTCGTCGCGCGCACTTGCTCCGCCGAGAGCTTCGAGAGCCTGTGCTTCTGGTCTGGTGTCGCCGGGGCATCAATGCGGGCGTACCGCGGTTCGCCCAATTCCCGGGTGAGTTCCCGATAGAGTTCCGAGGGATCCCGACCGGTGCGTGCCATCATCTCGGCGGCCAGCAGGTCCATGATGATGCCGTCCTTATCCGTAGACCACACCGTGCCATCCCGCCGCAGAAACGAAGCGCCCGCGCTTTCTTCGCCGCCGAACCCCAGCGACCCGTCCAACAATCCGTCGACAAACCACTTGAAGCCGACCGGCACTTCGACGAGGCGCCGCTTGAGTTTCGAAGCAACGCGATCAATGACACTGCTACTGACCAACGTTTTCCCGATGCCGGCGCCAGCCGGCCAGCCTGGACGATGGGAGAAGAGATAGGCAATGGCCGCGGCCAGGTAGTGGTTGGGGTTCATGAGGCCGGCCGAGCGGGTCACGATCCCATGCCGGTCGTTGTCCGCATCATTGCCGAAGGCGACGTCAAAGCGGTCCTTGAGCGCGATGAGATTCGCCATCGCGTAGGCGGACGAACAATCCATTCGGATCTTTCCGTCCCAATCAAGCGGCATGAACCGAAAGGTCCCATCCACGGCAGGATTCACGATGTCGAGATTGAGCCCGTAGCGCTCGGCAATAGGCGTCCAGTAGGCGATGCCCGAGCCCCCGAGCGGATCGATGCCAAGCTTCAGGTTGGCGCCTCGAATCGGAGCAAAATCGACGACGTGCTCCAAGTCCTTTACATAGGCCCCCCGATAGTCATGCCGGTGCACGGAGGGCGCGCGCAGGGCTTGAGCGGCAGACACCCGTTTGACGCCTTCGAGCTGCCCTGACAACAACGCATTAGCCCGCTCTTCGATCCACTTGGTGACCTGCGTGTCCGCCGGTCCGCCCTGCGGCGGGTTGTATTTGATCCCGCCGTCTTCGGGCGGATTGTGCGAGGGCGTAATGACGATGCCGTCGCTGTGGCCAGATGCCCGGCTGCGGTTGTACGTGAGGATCGCGTGCGAAATGACGGGCGTCGGCGTAAAACCGTCGTCCTGATCAATCATGACCTGCACACCATTGGCGGCCAAGACTTCAAGGGCTGTGTCGAAGGCGGGCCGCGACAGGGCGTGGGTATCTATGCCAAGGAACAACGGGCCGGTGGTCTCTTGGCGTTTCCGGTACTCACAGATCGCTTGGACGACCGCGAGAATGTGATGACTGTTAAAGGATCGCTTGAAGGATGAGCCGCGGTGTCCGGAAGTCCCGAAGGCTACGCGCTGTGTCGGCACACTAGGATCAGGAACGTCACGGTGGTAGGCCTCGTGTAATTTGTCCAGATCCACCAACATCGAGGCAGGCGCCGGCTTTCCGGCCAAAGGATGAATGGTCATGGCTTCTGTGTAGCCCGCGCACGAGGCTGTGTCAACACAGGGCAGCCTGGGGCAAAAAGGCGGGGGATTGGTTGACCCAGCAAGGCGAACGGAGTAAGACAGCGGCGCGCAGACGCGTCGATCGAGAGAAGCATGTAAGTTGACATAATATCCCTTATCAGACATTGATCATCACACGATGTCGTTCGAATTCTTCGGTCGTCTTCAAAAGGAACTTTCGTTGACCGGCAACGCGGTCTACGAATCTGTTGTGGCTGTCGCCGAGCGCGTCAATCGCAAGGTCCATGTCCTGCGCCTTCACGGACAAGCGGCCAGTTTGTTGACACAAATCGAAACGGTTCAAGGCGATCTAGGTCAGCAACTCGCGGGGGCCTTGTCGCGCCATTTCCCCGCGCGACCCAGCGCGTCACCCTCCGATGTCGAGCGCACCGTGAACCACGCCACGGACCGCGTGCATCTCCTCAAGCAGACTCTCCTTCAAGTCGATGCCCAGATCCGTGCGTTGAAGCTCGAAGCGATTCAAGGAGATCTCCTCACGCTGCAGCGTGACCTCAGCTTGCGCGCCGCCGGTATTGAACGTCTGCCGGTTTCACACGGCTCCAAGGCGGTGGGCAAACAGGTCTCGGACCTGGCCTGGCCGGCAACCGTCCGCCTCGTCACGGTGTTTCGCGGCCCGTTTCTGATTCCGCCGACCGAGGACTTCGTCTTCAGAGCCGACGATATCGTCATCGTCATCGGCCTTCGCGCCGATCTGGATCATATCGCCTCGTGGTTCGCTGTCCCTCGGACGGGCAAGAGCTGACACTCTTCCCGCGTGGACCTTGAAGGCACCGTCCGCCTTACAGGTTTTCGGGTCCACCTGAGGTACACTAGATTCATGCGGTCCCGACTCTGCATGGTCGTATTGCTCGTTGTCGGAATGGCTGCCGCCGTCCCTGTCGTGCCTGTAGCCAGGGGTGCCGAGCCAGCCGGGCTCCCGCCCAACACGACCAACGGCTTGCGGCTCCTGGAGGAGATGCAGACGGTCTTTACCGAGTTGGCCGAGGC
>DASTFK010000303.1:0-3780 GCA_035719945.1 Nitrospira sp. | reverse complement strand
AGCAGATTCTGCCCGGACCATCTCGTCGTTTGGACGTAGGCGCCGGTCTGGATAGCGACATCATCCTCGATGGTAATCAAGTCCACGGGCCCAGACAGATACGCGTCAGGCGCGCATTGAAGATTTCGGCCGACTGTGGCGCCGAGCTGCCGCAGCACGTATGCCATCAGCGGCGCGCTGCGGTAGATGGTGCGCGTTGAAAGGAGGACCAGGCTCTCCATTCGTCCGAGGCACCAGACCCGCAGGTGCATCTTGCTCCACTTAGGATAGACGCCCGGCGTCACGTTGTTGCGATAGATATCGCCACCCAGGAGAAACTTGATGGCCATGACCCAGAGCAGACTGGCGAAGGGCAGGAACAGGCTGATGAGGTACAGGCCGATGCCGGCGATGATTAAGGTCCATATGCTGGCGGTCGCGAAGAAGGTTCCTATTTCGACGGTGCCCAAGACCTCAAGAGAGGCCAGCAAGAAAGGCGAATAGAGCAAAGTCGCAAAGAGGATCTGCAGGATCGTGAAGTTTCTGATCGACAGCACCTTCGCCGCCCTCTCATCGCGTGCCGCGCTGGTCTGCGCGGTTGTTGCGACGACAGTTGCCTCCGCGGTGCGCGATTGAACCCGCCGTATTCGGCTCGCTACCTTGCGTGCTGTATTGCAGTCGCTGAGTAGTGCGCGCACTGAGACCGCCCATCCGGCAGACTGCAAGCGCCGCGCTAAACGCGCGATGACGATCGAGTGTCCGCCCGCCTCAGTGAACCCATCGTCCCAACCGATGGGCGTCTCGAAAACGTACCTGCAGATGGCGAGCACTTCCTCAGCGCCTATCCCCAGTCCCGCGTCGGCGTCCGTCGGCGTTGCTTCCCCAGGCTCCGTACATCTCGCTCTGGGCAGTGTCTTCAAGTCGCCGTTCCGCGCCAGCAGCGACAGGTCCGGTAAACACTTGCGGTCGATTTTCCCGGACACCGGGTTCAAAATGAATTTTTCCACGACGAAGATGCTGGTTGGGACCGACGGTACCGGAAGTTGGCTGGCGAGGATCGCCGTTACATGAGCGGCCCACTCCGCCGGCGCAGGGGCGACCACCGAGACCTCTCCCGCGAAGATCGACGGTGCCATCACGAACGCGACGAGCGCCTCGTTCTGGTAGTCCAGCACGGCGGCCTCGATCTCGCTGAATTGCGTCTGCAGGATATCCTCGACGGCCTGTGCCTCGACGCGGTGTCCGCGCACTTTGAGCTGCGCGTCAATCCGACCGAGGAAGTGCACGCGTTGCGTCCGAACGTCGATTTTGCATTTGTCTCCAGTGCGGTAGAGGCGGCCGAACTGAGGGTGCGTGATAAACTTCTGCGCGGTCTGCTCCGGCAAGTTGCGATAGCCACGCGCGAGGTGAACGCCGCCGATGCAAAGCTCTCCGACCTCACCGTGGAGCATAGGTCGGAGCTCGCCGACCTCGAGGATGACATAGGTGACGTTGGCGAAAGGTGAGCCAAGGGTGATCGGCTCTCCGGGTCGTAAGTTCTGACGGCTCGTGTCCGTGCTCGCCTCCGTCGGGCCGTAGGTGTTGATGACCTGGCGTCTGCACCGGGTCCACGGCTCTACGAGTGCGCTGGGAAAGGCTTCACCGGCCGGCACAATGTAGCGGCACAACGGATATGGAAGATCTACCTCTGGTGTCGATGAGAGCGTGGAAAGCAGAACCGGTGGACAGAAAAGTACGGTGACCTCGGCTTCGCACAGAACGGGAACAAGATCCGGGCCGGAGCTTATTTCCTCTTTGGTCAGTACGACGACGGCGCAGCCCGACACCCAGGCGCTGTACATTTCGGAGATGCAGCCATCGTAGCCCAGCGATGAGGTGAGCGAACTCGCGTCCATGCCCGGAATGAGATCGAAATAATCGGCGTAGGTAAGAGCGAGATTGACATAGCCGGCGTGCGGGCACTCGACGCCCTTCGGCATCCCGGTGGTCCCACTCGTATAGAAGATGGTCGCAAGGCGCCGGGCCGGATCGTCCAGCCAGGACGGCGGATTTCTTTTCGGCGCTCTTTCCGGCAACGTCAGAACGTCTAGCGTCGGCAGATCGCGAAACTTATCCTGTCCACGCGTGAGTACGACTACCGGCCGAGCGTCGTTGATCATGTGGGCAATGAGCGCTTCGGGCAGGGCGGTATCGAGCACCACCAGCGTGCCGCCGGCCCTAATCACGCCAAGGTGCGCGGCGACGATCTGCCAGTTGTCCTGCGACATGGCCACGGCGACCACCTGGTCCGGCCCTGTCAGCAACGGCTGTACGGCCGCAGCCACGTTTTCCGCGTGCGCATCGAGCTCAGCGAACGTAAGTGACTCGCCGCAGGCGGGGATCTGCAAGGCGGTGAAATTCGGATACTTCTCGGCGGAACGGCTGAAGACTTCTGCGAGCCACCGAATACCCTGTTGATGCGGAACGTTCGCGAACGGGCGGTCGCCGAAGACATCCGTCAAGCTATACGGACAAGTGTCCGTCGGTTCGTGAGCCCCCTTTTTCGCCGCCCAGAGATACCGCCTCCACGCGGCAAACGTCAGAACAAAGACAACCGCCAGGAGGGTAGCTGCGAGCGCCAAAACTCTTCCTCCCATGCTCCGAAATTTCTGACCCTTGAGCTATCTGGGCTTCTTGCCCTCCAAGCGTCAAACCTCCCGTCGACCGAGCATTGGCCGGCAGCGCTCAGTCAAAGTATCGCTGCAACATGCCCCGACGGCGAATATCCAAGGTGACGCAATGTGGTCCGCCGCCCAACAGCTTGGAATGTCGCAATTTCAACGGGATGACGTCAAGGCCATGCTTCTCGAGAAGCTTGATGAGCGAGGGCTGGGTTCGATCGACAACAACCAGATTCGGATTGATGCTGAACACGTTCATGTCGATCCAATCGCTGCCGATGCTTTTGGAAATGTAATCGGCATCATGTCTGTCCGTATTCCCCATCGGAGGACTGTAGATGACCTCCCACTGCTTCAAGATCGGCGGCAGCGTATCGTCGTTTAGACGACCTGGGTTGCACAGGATCAAGCCGGGGCGCGCGGCCACGAGGGTCGAGTCGATGTGGCTGCCGAAATATACGTCCTTGAGGAAATGGATCCGGTATTTGTCGCCTAGTATCCCCTGCAACCAGTGGCCGCCCATTTCGTTGCCGGTGGCGCTTACGAGATAGATCAGGTCCAGGCCGAAACGCAGTACGTTGGCCGCATCGAAGGCCGGCTCGTCGTTGCGCGGCGTAGGCTTGTCCAGATCGACGCCTTCAAACAGCGAGTCCAAAAGCATCGGCTTCGGCGCGCTGTACCACCGTGCGCCCGATTTCATGTAGTCGATCAACAGCCTGCGATAGCTGAATGTCTCCTGGGCGCGGCTGCGGATCACGTTGGGCGTTTCAATGATCTGGTCACCGATCACTAGCATGATATCCCGCGGGCAATAGTTATAATACCCTTGGGAGTCCCAGTTGATGGTCGAGAACGTAGCTTCGTGGGGCCAGGTATCCGGGCGCTTTACGGTTACGCCGGCTTTCTGCAGGATCTGCTCGAATTCGTTGAGATCTTCGTCCGTCTCTTCGATGATCCGTTGCGGAAAAGGACCGCGCGGAATGTCAACCAGCGAGCGGTCGGGGAATTCTGCCAGTTGAGTGCTTAGGTCTGGCGTCGGATATCGCGCCTTCAGCGGATTGCCGACGATGACTTCCTCTAGCGGATCCCACTCGTTGCAGCTCCAGACACGCGACATGGACATGACACCTCCCCCCGTATT
>DASTFK010000302.1:0-2258 GCA_035719945.1 Nitrospira sp. | reverse complement strand
CGCAGATTGCCATCGGCATCGAACTGCCGTCCCTGGTCGTCGAACCCGTGCGTGAGCTCGTGGCCAATCGTTCCACCGGTGTTCCCGTAGTTCGGCGCATCGTCCATCTTGGGATCGTAGAGCGGCGGCTGCAGCACGCCGGCGGGAAAGTTGATGTCGTTCATCTGAGGGTCGTAGTAGGCATTCACCGTCGGCGGCGTCATGCCCCACTCTCCACGATCCAGAGGCTTGCCGATCTTGCCGAGCTGCCGCTCTGATTCGAAGGTCGTGGCGCGCTCGACGTTCCCGAGGAAGTCATTGCGCGCAATCTTCACTGAGCTGTAATCGCGCCAACGGTCCGGATATCCGATCTTGTTGACGATGGTGTGGAGCTTCTTCAGCGCTTCGCGCTTCGTCGCGGCATTCATCCAGGTCAGGCTCTTGATGTCTTCTTCCATCGCCTGCTCGATCTGCTTGGCCATGGTCTCGGTCCGTTGCTTGAGCTCGGGGCTGAACACCTTCGCCACATACGCCTGACCCAACGCCTCCCCCAGATCGTTATCGACGTAGCGGACGCAGCGTTTCCAGCGTGGCTGGTTCTTCTCGACGCCGCGCAGCGTCTTCGAGAAGAAATCGAAACTCTCGTCGACGAACGCCTTCGACAAGAACGGCGCGTTCGCATGAATGAGATGCCAGCGGAGGTACGTCTTCCAATCGGCGAGGCTGCGCTTCTGCAGTTGATCGTTCAACATCTCGAAGAACGGGACGTGCTGCACGTTCAGTTCGCTCACGCTGGGAATGCCCGCGGCAGTTCGATAGTCGGTCCATTGGAAATGGGGCGTGCGCTTCTGCAGATTGGCGAATGTGAGCTTGTGGTAGTTCTTGTACGGATCGCGGCGCTCGACACGGGTCAGGGACGCTTTGGCCAGCGCGGTTTCCATGTCGAGAATGGTTTTGGCCGCGGTGGAGGCCAGCGCCGCCGGGTCACCGGCGAGCTGCAGCATTTTGGTCAGGTGCGTCAGATATTTGTCCCGGATCTCCTTCGACTTCGCATCCTCTTTCAGGTAGTAGTCGCGATCGGGCAGGCTGAGGCCGCCTTGATATGCCGCGGCGATTGTCTCCTTGGAGTTCTTGGCATCCTGCTCGGAGCCGAAGCCAAAGAGTAAGTGATCTCCCTGGATGGCAAGATGCTGCTTCCCCAGCCAAGCCGCAATCTGATCGGTCGATGTGAGTGCGGTGATCTGGTCGAGACGAGCCTGGACCGGCGTCATGCCGTGTTTTTCTATCGAAGCCTCGTCAGTACAAGCGGCGAAATAGTCGCCAATCTGCGTTTCAACGGCAGTGCGGTCCGTGGTGCGACTCGCAGCATCCTGAAGGACGCCCCACAGGAACCGGCGGTTGTCGTCGGCGAGTTTGCCGTAGACATTCCACTTCGCTTGATCGGGTGGAATCGGATTGTTCTTCAGCCATCCCCCGCAGCTGTACTTATAGAAGTCGACGCAGGGATCGGCGCTGCGATCCATCGAGGCCACGTCCAACGCCGGGGTGTACGGAAATTCCTTGAGCGGTGATTCCGCCGGCGGCGGTGGAGCCACGTTCTCGCGGCCGGCGGGTGCTGGTGAACCGCAAACAGCGGCCAGACTGGAAAGCAGAACTACGAAGACAATTCGCCAGTTCATGATCATTTCGAGACAAAACGCCGGTTGAGGTCAACGCCGGACACCGCGCGGGCAAGATTCGTAAACGTTCCTTGGTCGGCTATTTCCTGCGCCGCGTTGAGAAAACCAGTCCAGGCGGTACGGGCCAGTGCGCCGCCGACGCTGATGCGCCTCACGCCGGCGGCCGCGAGCTCGGACACCGTCGTGAAGTCGGTGCTCGCGAGGACATTCACCGGTTTCGGAGCAACGGCCTCGACCACCGAGACAATGTCGGGCATGGCGCGGAGGCCGGGCGCGTAAAGGCAATCTGCCCCGGCATCGGCGTAAGCGGTCAACCGGCGGATGGTCTCGGCGAGATCCGGGCGACCGACGATGAATCCTTCCGAACGGCCGGTGAGAAGAACGCCCGTACCGCTGTCGTCGATCGCGCGTCGAGCGGCTCGAATACGCTCCACAGCGAGGGTGTAATCGAACAAGGGGTTTTCCGGGTCGCCGGTCGAGTCCTCGATCGACAGTCCGGCCAACCCGGTGGCCGCGGCAGCCGCGACGTTCCTGCCAACAGCGTCAGGCTCGATCGCAAAGCCATGTTCGAAATCACCGTTGACGGGCACGTCGACGCCC
>DASTFK010000301.1:0-3078 GCA_035719945.1 Nitrospira sp. | reverse complement strand
GGCAATATCGTGCGGCAGCCACCTGAAGGACGCCGGCCCGTTCAGAGAATATGCCGACGCTGGAAGGTAAATTGTTTTGACCGGTCCGCAGTCCGTCGCCGAGGACATCGGCACAATAGGCCTGGCCGGAATCAGGCCCGGGAACCGCTGCCGCAGGTCGGCGGCGACGCTGTCAGAGGCGAACCGCACGACCGCAGTAACCCAAGTAGCGGATGTGACAGGCACGCCGCCGTCTACCAAGACGGGGCGAGCCGAAGGCCCTGTGTGGATGACGTGATGGGCGCAGGTGAAGTTGCCCGAGTTTCTCAGTGCGCCGTGGAAAGGCGCGGTTTCCTAGTGGGACAGTCCCACCCGGCAAGGGTCGCTCCAGCCGGTAGCAATCGTAGCGACGAAGGAGGTGACGAGAGCGTCGGAGCCTACGATGCAAAGGGTCATTCAGTGACTTTGCGAGCTTGCAGGCCGTAACGATTGAACGCCGAGCAGGCCCCGAAATGGGCGATGCGGAAGCCGACCTGCCTGAGATTCAGGGAAGGCTGCCATCACTGGGGAAGTGAGCGACAAGAGCACCCAGTGGTTCCGCCGGGGTATTGGCGACGGCATGCAAGCATAGGGAGACCGTAGCAACACGGGAAGCCCCAGCGGTGGTGGGACGTGCTCACCAACTGGAGATCCGCGAGGATCAGACTGGACCGTCTGGGGTGGCGGGAGGTCCGTTGTACCGATGAAGCTGGGTAATGCCAGTGGAGGGAAGGGGCCTCAGTTCAGGGTGAATGCAAGACGAGGCAAGGCACAGGAGACTGGCGTGAGCCTAAGAACTCCGGAAAGTGTGCAGAAGCTTCAGGCGGCATTGCACGCCAAAGCGAAGGAAGTGCCCACCTATCGCTTCTATGCGCTGTACGACAAGCTGTACCGGGAAGACATCCTGGCCCATGCATGGCGGCTGGCCAAGTCCAATGGCGGAGCTGCCGGTGTGGATGGGCAGACTTTCCGGGACATCGAGGAGCACGGCGTCGAGCGGTGGCTGGGTGAACTGGCGGAAGACCTCAGGAAGAAGACGTATCGGCCACAGCCGGTGCGGCGCGTCTACATTCCCAAGCCCGACGGGCGGAAACGGCCGTTGGGGATATCCACGATCCGGGACCGGGTGGCCCAGACGGCGGCGGTGCTCATATTATCGCCGATTTTCGAGGCCGACCTACAACCGGAGCAGTATGCGTACAGGCAGGGGCGCAACGCGCACGACGCGGTGCGTCACATACACCGCCTGCTCAACACGGGATATCGGGACGTCGTAGATGCCGACCTCGCCGACTATTTTGGCAGCATTCCGCATTCGGAACTGATGTCATCGGTGGCGCGACGCGTCAGCGACCGGCACATGCTCCACCTGATAAAGCAGTGGATCGTGGTGCCAGTTGAGGAAGAGGATGATAGAGGCGGTAAGCGTCGGACAGCAGAGGCACGGCACAAGAAGAGAGGTATCCCGCAAGGGGCGCCGATCTCCCCGCTGCTCAGTAATATTTACATGCGGCGGTTCATACTGGGTTGGAAAGTGCTGGGGCACGCTGCGCGTCTGAACGCGCACATTGTCAATTACGCAGACGATCTGACGATCCTGTGTCGCGGCACGGCCGAGGAGGCCATGACCGCCATGCGGGAGATGATGGGTCGGCTGAAGCTGACGATGAACGAAGAGAAGACCCGTCTCTGCCGCGTTCCGGAATCCTCGTTCACCTTCTTGGGATATACCTTCGGCCGATGCTATTCGGAGAAGTCGGGACGCGCCTACATCGGCACACGACCGGCAAAGAAGAGCATCGCCAAGGTACGCCGCGCCATAAGCGAGCGGACCAGCCTACGCCGGCTGCTGATCGACACACAGGACCAGATAGTGGAACTCAACCGGCTTCTTACCGGATGGGGCAACTACTTCTGCCTGGGGCCGGTCAGCAAGGCGTATCGGGGGATCGATGCGCACGTGGTCATGCGGCTACGCCGGTGGTTGTGCAAGAAGCACAAGACGCCAGGTCGAGGAATTGCACGGTTCCCCGACGAGCACCTCTATCAAAAGCTGGGGCTCAAGCGTCTGGCGCCGTCTACGCGCAACCTTCCGTGGGCGAAAGCGTGATGTCCTGTCCGAGCGCCGTATGCGGGAAATCCGCACGTACGGTGCGACGAGCGGCGACTGGAGACGGAACCATGACGTGGATTGAGGCACCGGCAATGCCGGCAACGGCCACTCCCCATCGTCTATTGGCCACCGCGCCAGTCGTCGACTCCACATATATCATGCGCGACGATCCGAACTGTGGTCGCGCCGTGTTGTTTCTAGACCGCGGCTGCACAGGATCGTCTGGCAATGGTTGCTCTGAACCGAGATCATCGCACCTCGATCGCGCAACGCGTTCGCTCGTCGCGCGAGCCCTTCACCTTTTTTCATACCTGGACGGTTAGCGAAGATCTCATATCGCGGGCCATTCACGAACAAAGGAGCATGGATCTTGACGTCTGCATCGATGATGCAGGCAACGCGTATCTGGGGCACTCCTCCGAGTATCACGCCAAGAGTGGTGAGGCATTCTTCCAGTCGCTGTCGTTTTGCGATGTCATCGAGCGAATAGCGCATTCGACCATCGTCGTCATGATTGATTGCAAACACTACGGCGCATGGCCGGTTATCGAGGAGACGGTTGATAGGCTCGGGCCAAAACGGTGCCTGGTCAGCTCCTTTGTTAGCGAGCTAAAGTTCGGCCACAGCCGCGCCGATGGCGAGCCGGATTTCCTTACCGAGCGGGTTGGGATCGAGAAACTGGCTGAACTGAAGCGCAGGTTTCCCGCGGTCACAACCAACGCCTGTACCAAGTGGCCACCGAAGGATCTGCTGGTCGCCGCAAAGTACGAGCCGCTCGTGGGCTTCATCCGCCACCTCCTCAAAGGGCATCGCATCGATACCGTTTGCCTCAGCGTCCCCTTCGAAACGCTGACCAACCGGTGGCTCAGATACTTTCTGGCAGACGGTATTGTTCCTCACAGCGAGGTAGATCGCGCCAGCACGGCAGAACTGACGCAGCCTTATAT
>DASTFK010000300.1:0-3332 GCA_035719945.1 Nitrospira sp. | reverse complement strand
CTGGCGAGCACGGTGACCATCAGCACCGGCACTCAATGTAGTCTTGGTCGCGAATCAGGCTCGAAAGCAACACCTTCAATTTCAAGGCGGAGCATGGGCGCCGACGATGGTTGGGTCCCCCTCGCCTCCACCGGATTTCTTTTCCTGCCACCCACGAGGACCGTGCCTCTTTTGTTCTGGGAAGGAGGGAGCCATGAAGAGATCACTGATGCTGATCGCGATGCTGCTGCCCGTGCTCGCGGGCTGCCAGTCCCATACGTGGTTGGTGTATGCGAACCCTCCACTTAGCGATTCGAAACAGGGTCAAGAGTGTCTCCTCGACCTGTTCGGACTTGGTCGCAAGCTTGACTTGACCGGCAATGAGGCGATGCGCCTTGGCGATATAGCAACAGTGCGGAGTGTCGAGTATCACGTGAACTCATTTCATGGGTGGGGAAGGGAGTGCGTCACAGCTCGTGGAGAATAATTGACGCAGTATTTGTATGGTAGACGTCAATTCCGTTCGGTCCAACTGGCGGTCCCGAGGCTTCAGTTGCGACATATGGACTGATCCTCCAGGTCAAACCTGGGAGGATTACACGCATACGGCCGATGAGGTTGTGATGACGATGGACGGTGACGTCGAATTCGAAATCCACGGTAAAGTGCTTCACCCGCCAGTCGGCGAAGAGTTATTCATTCCCGCCGGCGTTGTTCACAGCGTTAGAAACCGCGGGAAGACCACCTCACGGTGGCTCTACGGATACAAAACAGGCCGCTGATCGAAAAACCGCCTGTTCCCTCAAGGGCTTTCCTTGGCCCAGGCCGCTACCTACGGGTACCAACCCCCCCCGAGGATTCCACAAAGGGCCATTACCGCTCTGGATTTATTGGCATGTCTTTGAGTACCCTTAGTGAGTCCCACATCGGGAACTCCATTTGCAGGTGCGCTCAACCTATGGCTATGGCATGGAAGAACACGATTGCAGGCATGATGCTGGCCGGCCTCAGCCTCTCCGGCCTGGCGCTCGCGGTTGAACCGCTCGCGCCCAAATCTGATTCCGGTCAGACGCAGACGCCTCAAGTGCCGGCTCCCGCACAACCTCCAGCCGGTCCCAGGCAGCATGCGCAAGACGGTGAAGTAAAACCGCCCGCCAAGTCCCCGACACCTTCACAGGAGGGCAGCAAGGAGCAACCGCCACCTGCGACACCTGGGCCGGCGAAACCGCCGGCAAAAGCAACGCACCCGCTCAACGGCAACACGCCGCCCAAGGCAGCCACAATGCCACAGCCTCCGGGAGAGATCATCGGGAAGGACGGGGCGCCCATGGTGCTAATCCCGGTCGGAGAATTCACGATGGGCAGCGACAAAGGGGATGACGATGAGCAGCCCATCCACAAAGTCTTTCTCGACAGTTTCTATATCGATAAGTTCGAGGTTACGAATGGGCGTTTTGCGAAATTCGTCGAAGCCATCCAAAGCGAGCCACCGTGGGGGTTCGCCGATAAGGAGACTCCGGTGATTCGTCCAGATCAGCCCGTGCGCTGGGTCAACTGGATGGACGCGATCGGCTATTGCCTCTGGGCGGGAAAACGGTTGCCGACGGAGGCAGAGTGGGAAAAGTCCGCGCGCGGGCCCGACGGCCGAGTGTACCCCTGGGGCAACGATGTTCCGACGCCAGCCCACGCCGTTTTTGGTTTGAAGGAAGGGTCCGACACGGTTTCGGCGATTGGGAATCGTGACAAGGGGAAGAGCCCGTACGGCGTCCATGACCTGGCGGGAAATCTGTATGAATGGACGACAGATTGGTACGACGAAGAGTTTTATTCCAAAAACCCGACGATCAATCCGAAAGGACCACTCGAAGGCACGGCCAAAGTGCAGCGAGGTGGGTCGTACATCAATGGCGCCTACCGACTACGTTCTTCCTTCCGGACTAAGGGCGACCCCACCGAACACGATCCAAACGTAGGTTTCCGCTGCGCGCAAGACGTCCCCAAACAGCCGTAACCCCATCCCTATCACCAGAGGTCATACGCGACGGTGGCTTGTGGCAGGTTAAGTTGTCAGAGGGACGGACGCGAAAAGTGGTAGAAGCGGCTGCTCCTCGAAAGTATAGTGAGGCGCACAGCAGATCGGGCACTGAACCTTTCCCGTAAGGGATGAGTGCGATGAACCGTTATAGGGTGAAACCTGGCAGCCGGGTGCGATTGAAAGACTATGATCCCGATGATACCGGCGACTACGAGCAGAACGATGATGGGAAAACGGCTGCAAAAAAAGAGGTTGAACGGCGGGCTGCCAGACTTGGCCAATTGCAGGAACGGTTGTATGCGAATGGCAGCCGGTCGTTGTTGATCGTGCTACAAGGCATGGATACGAGCGGAAAAGACGGCACGATCAAGCATGTGATGTCGGGGGTGAACCCGCAAGGCTGCAAAGTCGTCTCGTTCAAAGCCCCATCAAAGGACGAACTGGCTCACGACTTTCTCTGGCGTGTGCATCGAGAGGTTCCGCCGAAAGGATTTATCGGAATTTTTAACCGATCGCATTACGAAGATGTGCTGATTACTCGCGTCCATGGCTGGGTACCTGACCGAGTGGTAAAACGCCGGTTCGACCAGATTCGAGAATTCGAGGAGATGTTGGTGGAAAACGGCACGGCCGTACTGAAAGTTTTTCTGCACATCTCCAAGAAAGAACAAAAGAAACGGCTGGAGGAGCGAATTCAAAACCCGGAGAAACGCTGGAAGTGGAATTCCGGTGACCTCGAAGAACGGGAGCTCTGGGTAAAATATATGAGAGCCTTTGAAGATGTGATATCGGTAACCAGTACCGATTGCGCTCCGTGGTACATCGTGCCGGCTAACCGGAAATGGTTCCGCAACCTGGTGGTTGCGGATCGCGTCCTCCATGCGCTCGACGAGATGAAACTGAAGCTGCCACCCAATCCCCCCGGCGTCGATTTTTCCAAACTCCGGATCGTCTAAATCCTCAATTCTGACCCCATGTCCTTTGGTACAGGATATGCGTCATGGCGACAGGCAGAAAAATTCTGACCCCATTGACACGTTGATCTAATGAGCGTAGGACGGGAACTGCGGCCCTGAAGCCCCATTGAAGTACGAGAGATCGGACAGACCGCGCGGCTGTCATCCAGGTCTCCCGTTGACTTCACCAAGAGAGGAGGGTGGATATGGACGACGCGACTCCACCTGGCTCGTCAGGCCCGCCGATGCGAGGGCGGGTGTCTCGTCGGTCGCGCTAGCCGGATCTCCGCTGGCTGTGCCGTGAAGGCACCATAGACCAACTGGATATCAGCCTGCTTCGTCGGAGCATTCGTCGCGGCGCG
>DASTFK010000299.1:0-3253 GCA_035719945.1 Nitrospira sp. | reverse complement strand
CATGATCGGCACACTCATGATGATGGGCATCGTCGTATCGAACAGTATTCTTCTCGTCGACTTTGCCAACCGGATGGTCCGCAACGGGGCGACGGCCGAGCAGGCTGTCTTGGAAGCCGGCAAGCGGCGCATCCGTCCGATTTTAATGACGGCGCTCGCCACAATTCTCGGTTTGCTGCCGTTGGCCCTTGGCTTCGGCGAGGGGAATGAAACGATGGTGCCGCTGGCACGTGCGGTGGTCGGCGGACTCGCGGTCTCAACAGTGATGACATTAGTCGTCGTGCCCGTGATGCATGCGTTGGTGCTAGCGAAACGGGTTCATCCCCATGTGTCAATGACGCCTGCTGCGACAGGGGAGGAGATTTAGGATCATGTTGATCTATGGTCTTCCACTCGTCGCATTGGTTCTCACGTTTGGCGGTTGTCAGCGTGAGGACTCCGCTCAGCCGCCGAAGCATCCCGCCACGGCTTCCAAAGGGTCGTATGAGCGTGACATTCCCGTTGCCAAGGGCAATCAACCGGTGGATGTACAAGTGATAAGAGCCACACGACGGCCAGTTGTGTACACGATTACGCTGCCGGGCAACATCGCGCCCCTCTATCAGACCACGCTGTACGCCAAGGTCTCGGGCTATCTGAAGTGGATCGGCCCGGACAAGGGTGATCCGGTGAAGAAAGACGAGATCGTCGCGATTATCGATGCACCAGAGGTTGAAGAGCAGTATCAACAGGCCGTCGCCGACTTCAAGATCAAACGGATCACATTCGAACGGCTCAGCAAGGTTTGGAAAGAGTCGCCCGACGTGATCGCAAAACAAGACGTCGATGTCGCCGAGGCGGCCTATGAAGGCGCCAAGAACCTCATGCAGCAACGGGCCGCCCTGCGCGATTATACGAAAGTGCGTGCTCCCTACGACGGCGTCATTACCGCCAGGTTCGCAGACCCCGGCGCCTTGATTCAGATCGCGACCTCCTCAGCCACCACTGCGATTCCGCTCTTCACCATTATGGATCTAGAGACGGTCCGGATCTACACCAACGTGCCGCAAGACGATTCACCGTGGATTATTTCCGGGAAGACAAAGGCGACTGTGACGGTGAAGGAGATGGCTGAGCGCTCGTTCAGCGGAACCATTACACGGTCAACCTTGGCCCTCGACCCATCGACGAGGAGCCTGTTGGTCGAGATCGATTTGCCCAATCCAGACCACGTCCTTCGACCAGGCACGTTCGTGGAAGTCACGCTCGGTCTGCGCGAGATTCCGAACGCTCTCGCGTTACCGGCCCAAGCGGTCGTGAGTACAGTGCAAGGGAAAGTTGTGTTCGTTGTCGAGCAAGGACGCGCAAAATCCGTTCTGGTCCAGACAGGCATCTCAAACGGAGAATGGGTAGAAATTGTCAGCGGCCTTCAGGGAGAGGAAGAGGTCGTCGTCGTCGGCAAACGCCGTGTGGCAGACGGTATCCCGGTTCGCGCCACCCCCTACTCCTTGCCAGCCGCGGAATCGGCTCAACAAAGCTTCGAACGGCGCTCAGCCGGTACCAGCCCATCCCCACCGAACAAGTAGATGATGGAATCACAATTGCTCACCTCTCGAAGAGGAGAAATGATCATGACATCTCTTCGGTTCCAAGTGATGGCTTGCGTCAGCTTGACGTGCGTTATGCTCGGCGCGATCGAGTTGCCGGACAGCTTGGCACAACCCGGTCACGACAAGGCTTCCCTGCCAATGCAAGGAAGCTTCCTCTCGTTCCAGCAGGCGGTCGAAACGGGCCTCAAGAACCATCCGGCCATGCAAGAGGGCAACGCGAATCTCAAAGTCAATGAAGCCAGGACCGAGCAAGCCCGTTCTCTCTACTATCCGCAAGTCTATGCCAACTTCGATAGTGCGGCCGGCGCGGGTCGGATCAATCCTCGCTTTCTGACGCCAGCCGGCGGCCTGCTCCAGCCAAACCTCAGTTCCTATGCTGGCGGCGTACTCGCCAGCCAACGGGTCTACGATTTCGGTTTCACGCAAACTTTGGTGGAATCGAATCAGCTTCAACAGCGTGCGTCCGAACAGGATGTCAGTGCGAGGCGCGCCTTCGTGACACTGTCAGTGCAGCGAGCGTATCTGAACAGCTTGAAGCGACGAAAGCTCGTACAGATTGCCGAGGAAACCGTGAGGGAACGGGGAATCATTACCGGACAGACCGAAACCCTGTATCGGCAGCAATTAAAATCGAAACTGGATTTCGATCTGGCCAGACTCGAACTGGTCAATGCCCAGTCGCTACTGGTGAAGACCCGCAACGATGCAAAAGCCAGCTTTGCAGACCTGAACCGTGCGATGGGAATTGTGGGCCCCGAGGACTATGTGCTCGAAAACGTCCCGGTCGACGTGAAGCCAATAAGGGCATTACCCGACTTGCTGTCGGACAGTCTGTCCCACCCCGAACTGCAGCGGGCCAAGGAGCAGACGGCTTCCGCTGAGGCCAAAGCCCGGGCGATGAAACGTCAGTACCTTCCGACCGTGTCGGCGATCGCCAGCGGAGGCAGCTACGACACCTTCGATTCCAGTCGCACGGACGTGCCGACCGGAGGCTGGTGGGCAGCCGGCGCGCTCGTCTCGATGCCGCTTTTCACCGGCTTCATGATCGAGAATCAGGTCCGCGAGGCGAGTGCGCAACAGGCCGCTGCGCAAGCCGCGAGTCTCAATATCGAGCAGGCATTGACCCAACAAGTGACCAATGCGTACCTCGATACGGTCACTTTTGCTCAGCACATCAAATTGGGGGAGGAACAGGTGAAGACCGCGCAGGAAGCGCTCCAACTCGCGAAGCAACGGTACAAGCTCGGCCTTGGCACCATCGTGGAAGTGACTCAATCGGAAGTCGCGCTGACAGCCGCGGAAACCAGATTGGCCGAGGCTCAATACGACTACACGATTGCCGAAGTGACCCTTGCCTATGCCTCGGCAGGCGGCACACAACTCGCGGTGGATCCTACCATACGGTAGACAGCCGTCGCGGAATCGTGATCATGGAGCGTAGTTGCGGACGGACTGAGGGCCCACCGACGCCTGCCAGCGGCTCATGTCAATCACGAGTTCATCCTTCGTGTTGGCAAAGATGGTGTCCCAGACGCTGCTGCCTTGTCTCACCACCGCTTCGGAGGGTTCAAAATACAGGTCAAATCCCTTAGCCGCCGTGGGACGCATTGGGTACCGACGGTCGTAAATCATCCCATACGTCGGAATCCCGTAGACAATCTGCC
>DASTFK010000298.1:0-4402 GCA_035719945.1 Nitrospira sp. | reverse complement strand
TATGCTTGCGCAGTTTCGCCAGCCCGCCTGTTGCTCACGCAACCGGCGAATTTCAGATGAAGAACGATGTCCCGCTGCGACCGCCTCTACGACAAGCATGGTTTCATCATCCAACTCTTGTCCCGCTCGGAGATGACGAGGAGTTCGGGCTGCCTCACAGCGAGTTCCTTGCGCACCGTGGCGCCGGCTCATTTGGGAATTTCCGGAACCCCTATGCCGGGCTTCGCGATCAACCTATCCTTCATCGGGACTCTTCACACGCACCCGTCACGGATTCGACACTCCAGGAGGTCGGCCCTCCCCCGCCCCGCCATACGCTCAAGACATTCGGGACGTTGACGGCCCTCAGTCTGATCGGCATCGGCGTCTATGCATGGGCTCCGACATCGTTCACGGGAGCCGACCATGAAGATGAATGGGAGGAGGCCTCGGCGCATTTCAAAGAGGCCTGGACCAAACCACCCGTCATTGATAAAGACCGGGCAGCCGTAAATTATCTCGGGCATCCCTATTTCGGAATGAATTTTTACCTCTCTCAGAGAAACTACGGGGAGAGCCCTTTGTACTCATTTCTGTTCGCCACGCTCACCTCGACCTGCTTCGAATATTTCATTGAGAGCTGGTCGGAACGGCCCAGCATTCAAGATCTCCTGATCACCCCGATTGTGGGATCGATCCTCGGCGAACTCGTGTTTCGGGCCACTCAAGAAATGAGGAAGGATGGATTGACGACGAGCGAGAAAGTTATTCTGACCGTCATCAACCCACTGTATGTGTTGCAGAATGGCTACCGGTAGGCCGGTATACTTCAAGGGTGATAAGACTAGGCAGCGGCGTTCTTAATGCAGTCATACAATTCGTCGACGGCCCTTTCCTTGGTCAATACCTTGACCGCTCCGGCCCTCAGCATCGCGTCAACCTGATACCCTTGTCCGGTGACTGAGAGGCCGACAACGGTCACCTGAGCATGCTGGCTCTTGAGATGACGCGTGGCGGCCACGCCATCCATCCTCGGCATGCTGATGTCCATCACGACGACAGCCGGCTGCACGGCGGACACCTTTGACACTGCCTCTGCACCGTCGCTTGCCTCATCGACCACTTCGATATCGGGATAGGATTGAAGAAGCGTCCGTAATCCCTGCCGAAACATGGTGTGGTCGTCCACGAGTAACACTCGAATGCGCGGTGCGGTGACCATGATGATCCCTCAAGCAGCCGGACGACTATAGGTCTGGTGTTCGAGATCGGAAGGACTAAATCAGAACCGAACGGTTACCTCATGCACTTGGTGCTCAGTCTCCGCCGAGGTGAGCCCACTCAACCGCCATCTCCATGCTGAGGCCTAAAGGATCAAACGTCTGTGTCGATCTGTCTATTGAGGACAATGGATCCACGATCCCTTGCTCATTCACATTTGTAGCGTCCAGTTCGGCATGCCAATTGACGTCGTGCATGGGACTCCTCCTTCAGTGAATGCGGAGGATAAAAAGTAATAGAGTAGTCAGAGATTTGTAGCTGGGCGATCCCCTAGTGAGTAATGTGACGAAGAGGCCTAGAACTTTCTCTAGGAGCGAAACGCTCTTATGCACTGTGGCCGAGCGAGGTGTTGATTCTGGCTACGGTAAAAGCACTAGTGTCAGCCATACTTTGGCTGATCGCCGTCCGGTCCGTGCACATCGGACAACTTCAAGGGCTTTGGGAGTCGGAGGGCTGATACCGACTCCCGATAGTCCCCCTCCCTCCCAATAGTTCGCCCACAGTTTTGCCACAGTAGAGCCCCAAGTAGGCGGACCAAAAATCGGAGGGAAGATGCTCTGGCACCAACTCGATTTTTCGCAGGGATACGCGTATCCTTTCATTAGGGTCAATAATGAAGTGATTCGGAAATATGTGGGACGACCACCCCAGTCACGAAGGCCCTACCATGAAATTCTCACACTACGACCCGGGCGAGTTCTACGACGAGCTGTATGAGGGAACCGGTCAGCCACGGCCTGGCAGCGCCCTCTTGCTGAGAAAGTTTGCCTCACTGCCGGAAGGGGAACTTAAAAAGCGTCAGCAAGCGGCAGAGCGCGTCATCCTCAACATGGGGATGACGTTCGGCGTCTATGGCAGTGGCGACGGGCATGAGCAGATCTTTCCCTTCGACATCGTGCCTAGGATTATCGAACCAGCGGATTGGGAACACATCGAATCGGGGCTTCGCCAGCGCCTCCGCGCGTTGAATCTGTTTATTGACGATGTGTATCACGAGCAAAAGATCCTCAAGGACGGCGTCATCCCCAGCGAATTAATCTATTCCAGCAAAGGGTTTCTTAAGGCCTGTGCTGGCCTCAAACCCCCGCGTGGCATCTGGTGCCACATCGCCGGAATTGATCTGGTCCGCATCGGCGATGGCCAATATTATGTCCTTGAAGACAACATGCGGTGCCCGTCCGGGGTTGCGTATGTATTAGAAGCCCGGCAGGTCATGAAGCGGACATTTCCGGAGCTTTTCGACGCGTATCGCGTGCGGCCAGTTGATGGCTATCCGAGCCAGCTCCTGGAAACGCTCCGGTATCTTTCGGATCTTCCCGATCCAACCGTTGTGATTCTCACCCCCGGAATCTTCAACTCGGCCTATTACGAACACTCCTTGCTCGCGCAAAAGATGGGAGTGGAATTGGTTGAAGCGAATGACCTCGTAGTGAGGGATGGTTACGTCCACATGCGAACTACCAAGGGATCTCAGCGCGTGGACGTCATCTACCGGCGAATCAACGACGACTACTTAGACCCGCTCGCGTTTCGTCCAGATTCTGTGCTCGGAGTCCCCGGTCTGATGGAATCGTACCAAAAAGGTAGAGTTGCGCTTGCCAATGCGCCTGGCACAGGGGTTTCGGACGACAAGGCGATCTATGCTTACGTTCCCAAGATCCTCAAGTATTACTTGGCCGAGGAACCCATTCTTTCCAACGTGCCAACTTATGTCTGTTCTGAAGAACGAGACCGGGCCTACGTATTGGAACATTTGGATCAACTGGTGGTGAAGGCCACCAACGAAGCTGGCGGGGTTGGGATGATGATCGGCCCGCACGCTTCGAAGCAAGAGCGAGCGGATTGTGCCCGGCGCATTGAGTTCGACCCACGCAACTATATTGCCCAACCCACACTTGCGCTCTCGCGAGTGCCCACTCTCGTGGAGGATCACTTGGAAGGGCGTCATGTCGATCTGCGCCCCTACGTGCTGTACGGTCGCGATGTGTATGTCTTACCGGGAGGCATGACACGGGTTGCGTTGAGAAAAGGGTCCCTGGTGGTGAATTCGTCCCAAGGTGGGGGAAACAAAGATACGTGGGTCCTTTCATGAACACCTCTTCCACCGCAGAGTCGCCTACAGGTACCGAATTCAGAATGGCTGAGCAACCAGGGCCTGGTCACCGATGCTGAGCCGCGTGGCGAGTTCCATCTATTGGTTGAACCGCTATATTGAACGAGCAGAGAACTATGCTCGGTTCATCGAGGTCAACCTGAATCTCACACTCGACCTGCCCAGAGGAACGAAGGAGCAATGGGAACCCTTGGTGGCGACCACGGGCGATCATGAGAATTTCACCGTACGGTACGGAAAGGCGACGAAGGAGAGCGTGATCCAATTCCTGTCCTCCGATGCCGCAAATCCTAATTCGATTCTGTCCTGCCTCAACGCCGCGAGGGAGAACGCTCGATCGGTCCGGGAAATCATCTCTACCGAGATGTGGGAACAGGTCAACAGCTTCCATTTAATGGTCAGGAATGCCGTGTCCAAAGGGTTATCCAGCCACAATCTCCATGCGTTTCTGTCAGATGTCAAAGCCGCGAGTCATCTCTTCCTGGGCATTACCCACGCGACCATGTCGCATGGGGAAGGCTGGCATTTTGCCCGACTCGGCCGTCTCCTGGAACGTGCGGATAAAACCTCCCGCATTCTCGACGTGAAATATTTCATGCTGCTCCCGACCATGGCTGAAATCGGCACGCCGTTCGATATCATCCAGTGGTCGGCATTATTGAAGTCGGCCAGCGCCCTGGAGATGTATTGCAAACAGCATGGTCGCATCGCACCCAACCCTGTGGCCGAATTTCTGATTCTCAATCCGAACTTTCCGCGCGCCATCCGGTATTGCCTGATTAAGGCAGAGGACTCGCTCCATGCGATTGCCGGATCGGAAAGCGACCGGCGTAACAACCTCGCAGAAAAGCGGTTGGGACGGTTACGGTCGGAAATGGACTACATCGATATGCCGGAGATCTTGTCGGGTGGGTTGCATGAGTTTTTGGATGGCTTTCAATTCAAACTCAATCAGACCGACGACGCTATCTACGAAACGTTCTTTGCCTTGCGCCCAGCCGATGGGGTGATGGCGAAGGAGGGATCCCA
>DASTFK010000297.1:0-9809 GCA_035719945.1 Nitrospira sp. | reverse complement strand
GCTATCGTGGGGTTGTGGTAGTGGTATTTGCGGAAGCAGGTTCATTGATCGGGAATAGGAAGAGGTCAATCAGACGCCGGTAAGAAATCCGGGATACGATTACGTCGCTGTAAGAATGAATGTGGGTTTGTTGATGCTGGTCCCGTTGAGAGAGTGGAATTTGTCGCAAGGAGTCCTGTTCCTCCTATCGACTCTCGTTGCCATCCTGGACAGAATCGCAGAGTACGTCGTGCCGGCCGATTGGGAGTTCCGTGCCGGTAGACCGGTGGTCGTGACGGTGTCAATACCGTTACGGTCGGTCAGAGCGCGTCTCGGGCGAATGCGTCCTCTTAGACAGGCAGTGGGAGGCCAAGTGTGGAGACAGGCGCGCTCCGCTCTTCCAACAACACGTTCATCCTTCCGAAGTCGTTCTTCTGGATAGCCGGTCGGTCGGCCTCCTCTCACGCCCCCATCTGTCCTCTTCCCTTTCTGCTGCCCTTTTGAACCTTTGCTGTAAGAGTCATACGGTGGTGCGACCTCAATTCTGAAAGGGGCCGTCCTATGTCGACTTCCATGCTGCTGTACATATTCGTGGGCCTGATAGGTGCATTGCTCGGAATCGGTCTCTATGAAGTGGCCCGGCGTTCCTCTGCAAACTCGAAGCGCGCGCAAGAAGCGGATCAGTCACGTCAAATGATCCAAAACTCCCAGCGTGAAGCCGAAAACATCGTGAAGGAGGCCAAGCTGGAGGCGAAGGATCTGGTGTTCCAGTCTAAGGCGGAACTAGAGAAGGAGCAGAAGGCGAAGCTTCTGGAACTCGCCACAACTGAGAAGCGCCTGGTCCAACGCGAAGAGGCCATCGACAAGCGGATCGGTGTCCTGGACAAACGCGATGCTGAAGGCCAAAAGCGTGAACAGGAGTTGATGAAGAAAGAGGAGAAGCTCATCGCGAAGGAAACGGCCTGCGCCCAGGTGGAACGCGAGCACCGCGAGGCGTTGGAGCGCGTCGCGGGCCTGACAGCCGATGAAGCGAAGAAGCAGTTGCTCCAGGAAATGGAAAGTCAGGCCCGGCTGGATGCCGCCGGGATCGCTAAGCGGACGCTGGAAGAGGCCAGAGAGAATGCCGAGCGGGAAGCACGCGAAATCATCACGACATCCATTCAGCGAGTCGTACGCGATTACGTGTCGGAATCCACTATCTCGGTCGTGCCCATTCCCAACGATGCCATGAAGGGCCGCATCATCGGCCGAGAGGGGCGCAATATCCGTGCAATCGAAGCGGCGACGGGCATCGATCTGATCATCGACGAGACGCCTGAAGCGGTGATCATCTCGGGATTCGATCCGTTACGACGCGAAATTGCCAAGGTCTCGCTCGAGCGGCTGATGCATGACGGACGCATCCACCCCACGCGGATCGAGGAGATCGTCGAAAAGGTCAAGGTGGATATCGACAAGCTGATGTATGAAGAGGCGGAGAAGATCATCTTCGAGCTGGGCCTGGCCGACTTCCACCCTGAGTTGATCAAAGTCCTGGGTCGGCTGAAATACCGGACCAGCTACGGACAAAACAACCTTTACCACGCGCGTGAAGCCTCGTATATCTGCGGCATCATGGCCTCCGAACTCGGATTGGACGTGCGGCTCGCTCGACGAGGCGCCTTGCTGCACGATATCGGCAAGGCGGTGAGCCATGAAGAGGAAGGGCCGCATGCCATGCTCGGTGCAGAAATCGCCAAGAAATACGGGGAGAGCGAAAAAATCGTCAACGCCATCGCGGCACACCACGAACAGGTGCCGCCCATTTGTCCTGAATCCGTGCTCGTGGCCGCTGCCGAAGCCTTGTCGGCCGCCCGCCCGGGGGCGAGGCGCGAGGCGCTCGAGTCCTACGTGAAGCGCTTGGAGAAATTGGAATCGCTGGCGCATGCGCAAAAAGGCGTGCTGAAGGCCTACGCGATTCAAGCAGGCAGGGAGATTCGCGTGATCGTCCGCCAGGAAGACGTGACGGACAGCGAGTCGTTTCAGTTGTCGAGAGAGCTGGCCAAGAAGATTGAGCAGGAATTGACGTATCCCGGTCAGATCAAGGTGACGGTGATCCGGGAAAGCCGCTACATCGAGTACGCCAAATGAAAGTGTTGTTCATCGGGGATATCATGGGAGAGCCGGGACGGCGTGCCGTGGCGCGAATGGTGCCGCGCCTCGTCTCCCAGCGCCAGATCGATGTCGTCGTGGGAAACGGCGAAAATGCGGCGGGAGGGTTTGGAATCACGCCAGAGCTGGCCGAGGAATTGTTTGGCATGGGCCTGTCCGCAATCACCACCGGCAACCACGCATGGGATAAGAAGGAGATCCTGGATTATTTCCCCCGCGAACGCCGCTTGCTGCGGCCCGCCAATTATCCGGAGGGCGTGCCCGGGCAGGGCAGCGTGATCGTGCAGGCCAAAAACGGAGAAGAAATTGCCATCGTACAATTGATGGGGCGCGCGTACATGCCAACCTTGGATTGTCCCTTCCAGGTCGCCAAGCGGGAAGTGGGGAAGTTGAGGAAGCGGGTCGCCGCGGTGATCGTGGACATGCATGCCGAGGCCACGTCCGAAAAAATGGCGATGGGCCATTATCTTGATGGCGAAGCGACGGCTGTGGTCGGCACTCACACACATGTGCAAACCGCCGACGAACAGATTCTTCCCCGGGGCACGGCCTACTTGACTGACATTGGCATGACGGGCCCGCTGCATGGCGTCATCGGAGTGAAGAAGGAACTCGCCATCGAAAAGTTCTTGACGGGGATGCCAAGGCGCTTTGAGGTCGCTTCCGGTCCCACGGTGTTTTGCGCCGCCCTCATCGAGTTGGACGCACGGATCGGGAAGGCCCTGTCAATCGAGCGAGTGCGCATTCTCGACTAACGGATGTCGGCCACCAAACAACAGACGTTGTTTCACCCCGCCAAGTCGATCCTCACCGTCTCCCAACTCACCGGCCTGCTCCGAACGTCCATCGAGTCACAATTTCCCGATCTCTGGCTTGAAGGAGAGGTGTCCAACCTACGCATGCCCGGATCCGGACATGTGTACTGCACGCTGAAAGATGAATTCAGCCAGATTCGGGCCGTGCTGTTCCGTTCCAGTGCAGTGCGTCTGAAATTCACCCTGCAAGAAGGTATGTGCATCATCGTCCGTGGCCGGCTCACCGTCTATGAGCCGCGGGGAGAGTATCAAATCGTCCTGGACAGCGTTGAGCCCAAGGGGATCGGCGCGCTGCAGCTGGCGTTCGAGCAGCTCAAGGCACGGCTCGCCGGCGAAGGCTTGTTCGACGAGGCCCGAAAAACACAGTTGCCGCCGTTCCCGTCCAGGGTCGGCATCGTCACGTCCCCGACCGGGGCCGCTATTCGGGACATGCTTTCGGTGCTTCATCGGAGGTGGCCGACGCTCCATATCATCGTCGTCCCGGTGCCGGTGCAGGGAGAGGGCGCTGCCCAGCACATTGCGAACGCCGTGGCCTTGTTGAACGAAGAAGATCTCGTGGACGTCATCATCGTCGGCCGGGGCGGCGGGTCTCTCGAGGATCTCTGGAGTTTCAATGAAGAGGTCTTGGTCCGCGCGATTGCGGCTTCTCGCGTCCCGGTCGTATCCGCCGTCGGTCATGAGACCGACGTGACGCTCACAGATTTTGCCGCAGATCGTCGAGCGGCCACACCGTCCGCTGCCGCGGAAACCGTCGTGCCGGTACTCGCCGAAGTGATCGAGCGCTTGCGCGTACTGACGGTGCGCACGACACAGACGATGGGCAGACATTGCGTGTTCGAGCAACGGCGTCTTGAGACCCAGATCGGCAGGCTGGCCCAGGTACGGTTCCGCATCCGGAAAGAATGGCAACGAACCTTGGAGATCGCCGACCATCTGAGGAGGCTCACCTGCGACCGGCTGGCGGAAAGCCGAGACTCGGTTCGACAACGTCAACGTGAATTGGCCGGCCTCAACCCGGCATTCCTCGTCAAACGCAGTCTCTCGCTAATTTCATTTTTGGCGCAGCGCCTGGAACGTCAGATGATGGTGTTGGGGGATGGCCGGCGGCGCCGAATGGCGGCCATTGCAGCACAACTCACGCATTTGAGCCCGCTGGCAATTTTGGGGCGCGGATACAGCATACTCTCACGCGTCCGTGACGGAGCGATTCTTCGAAGGGCGGCCGATGCACAGCTTGAGGAAGAAATCATTGCACGCCTGTCCCGAGGCCAGCTGCGGTGTACGGTCAAGCGCGTGCTGCCCGATCCGTTGATGTAAATCGGAACCGGGCTCGGTATAATGGGATTTCACATTGCCATGAAAGGAGAGGTGCCGTCGTGGGCGGGGTCAAATTTGAACAGGCGATGGCGAGGTTGGAGGCGATCGTCGGAGAATTGGAAAAAGGTGATTTGCCTCTGGACGAATCGTTGAAGATCTTCGAAGAAGGCATTCGGCTCTCGAAAAGTTGCCTGAAAATCCTGGAAGATGCCGAGCGGAAAGTCGAAGTGTTGGTGCAGGATAGGAACGGTAAAAAGCGGCTTCATGCCTTCTCGCCGGATGAGGAAACGGATGACTCCTCCGACGAGTCCTCCTCTTGATTCCACTGTGGGGCTCTTCTCGAGCTGTCCCATCGTTCATTCCCAGCGTCATGCCTGCGAAGCCGTCCATTGAGAAAGAGCGGTTGGATCGTCTGCTGGTCCAGCAGGGCCTTGTCGGCAGCCGGGAGGCCGCGGTACGGACAATTCTCGCCGGTGGGGTGCTCGTGGACGGTATGATCATTGACAAACCTGCCAGGCTCGTCGCCCGTGACGCACGCCTTGAGATCGAACGTGCCGCCCCCTTTGTCAGTCGGGCCGGAGAAAAATTGGCGGCCGCCCTCGACGCGTTCTCCATCGAGCCAGGCGGTCTGGTCACGCTTGACGTCGGTTGTTCGACCGGGGGTTTCACCGACTGCCTCTTGCAACGGAGAGCCGAGCGCGTCTACGCCGTTGACGTCGGGTATGGCCTGATCGACTGGAAACTCCGCCAGGACCCGCGAGTCGTCTTGCTCGAGCGGACCAATATCCGGTACATAGACCGGTCGCTCATTCCCGAGCCGGTTGATCTCGCCGTGATAGATGTGTCCTTTATTTCTCTGACCCTCGTCTTGCCGAGCGTGGTGCCTCTCTTGCGTCATGGAGGGCGAGTGGTGGCACTCGTCAAACCGCAATTTGAAGTCGGGAAGGGACAGGTGGGTGCCGGAGGAATCGTACGGGATGATGCTCAGCGCCGCGCTGTAACCGAAAAGGTCATCTCATCGGGCGCCGCTCTGGGCCTTGAGGCGACCGCGGTCTTGGATTCTCCAGTCAAAGGGAGAAAAGGCAATCGGGAAATCCTTGTCGGATTTCGATATCAGGGTATAATCAGTCCCTCTGAAAGGCGGTCAAAGGTGGAGGAGGCATGAAAGTATTAGTGACGGGCGGCGCAGGATTCATCGGGTCTCATCTGGTGGATCGGCTGGTCATGGAAGGGCATGAGGCGGTCGTTGTCGATAATCTCGTGACGGGAAAACGCAGGAACATCAATCGAGCCGCCCGCTTTTACAAGATGGACATTCAAAGCTGGCGTTTGGAGCGAGTGTTTCGCAATGAGCGACCGAATGTCGTGATGCACTTGGCTGCACAGATGGATGTGCGGAAGTCGGTTGAAGATCCGATGTTTGACGCCCAGGTCAATGTGCTCGGCACGTTGAATGTGTTGCAACAGGCGGTCAAGCATGGCGTGCGGAAGGTGATTTTTTCTTCGTCGGGGGGAGCGATCTATGGCGAGCAGGAGATCTATCCCGCTCCAGAGATTCATGTGACGAAGCCGTTGTCTCCCTATGGCTTGAGCAAGCTTTGCGGTGAGCAATACCTGTCCTACTATCAGCGCGTCAGTGGCCTTCAAGCGGTCAGTCTGCGTTACGCGAACGTCTATGGTCCCCGCCAAGATCCTGAAGGCGAAGCAGGTGTCGTGGCCATTTTCATTCAGAAAATGCTGAACAACGAGCAGGCCGTGATCAATGGAAACGGACGGCAGACCCGAGACTTTGTCTTCGTCGATGACGTCGTGGAAGCGAATCTTGCGATGATGGGGCAAGAGACTCAGGGCACGTACAACGTCGGGACGGGCGTGGAAACGTCCATCAATGATCTATTCAGGATTCTTGTTCAGCACACGGGCTCCATCTGCAAGGAGATCCACGGCCCGGCCAAGAAGGGCGAGCAGGCGAGGAGCGTCATCGACAATACGAAGCTCCGGCACGAGGTCTCGTGGGAGCCGAGGGCCGATCTGAGCGACGGGTTAAAGAAGACGGTCGAGTACTTTCGAGAGCGCTTGCGTTGAACAGCGGCTCCGCCTGGCGGCAGAGCCGATGCTAGTACCTCGGGACTGAACGGTCCACCTGGGCGGACCAGGCATCAATTCCTCCTACCAAGTTCTTCACGTTTGAGAATCCTTGTTGCAGAAGAAAGTTGGTGGCGTCGGCACTCCTCATGCCATGGTGGCAGATGGCGATAATTTCGGCATCCCGGTTGAGTTTGCCCAAGGACTGGGGCAGTGTGGCCAGCGGGATCAGTGTGGATCCGTTGACCTTCGCCAGATCAAACTCCCACTGCTCGCGCACGTCGAGGAGGACGAGTTGGTCGCCTTTATCCAGTCTACTCTTGAGTTCGGTGGGACTAATGGTATAACCCATGATTGCCTCCGTATGTGACTCGACAGGGCATCATAAGTGAGCCTCGAAAAGAGTGTCAATCCAGTCTGGCCCTAGCGACGATGCGCGGTATTTACCGGAGCAGATGGTCATCGACGCATCGAATAAACATGGCGTCCGCTACGCAGTTCACCTGAGGACAATATTTGTTCATTTTTGTCATAGATTACTGTCTCTTCACACAGGTCCTACGGGAGTACACGGGTAAGAAACGTGGTTGACTAGGCGCAAAATTGAATGTAACTATTTGATTTAGCTTATTGTGTGGCATTTTTGCTTCTAGGTAGGGCACAAGACTTGCTGAGGAAGGCTGGTGTGAGTTGATGAGAGCGTCATCACGGAGGGTGTTGGTCGTGTTGGTCATGACGTCGAATCGCCGGGAAGCAGGGAAGATCGCGGAAGCGGCGATCAGGAACAAAGTCGCGGCCTGCGCCAATCTGGTCACGTCCGTGACCTCGATCTTTCGCTGGAAGGGCCAAGTGCAAAAGAGCCGAGAGGCTCTGCTCATTATGAAAACAAGCGCACATCGATACCCTGCGCTCGCAAGGTTAGTTCGGTCGATGCATTCATACGAGGTCCCCGAGATCATCGCGTTGACCGTCGAACAAGGACTACGTCCATATCTTGAGTGGGTTCACAAGGAAACCGCTACAGATTGATTCTCAATGGCAACTCATGACTAAATTGAGGGGTTGACCAAAGCCGCCTAGATGGGTACACTCGGAAGCGATACCTAGGTTGTGAGGTCCCCTTGCAGCAGGGGGTGAGGGACATGGGACAAGTGCACGGCGTAGAATCGAACGATTCCTATACGGTGGTGATTTTCCGCGGTTCGACCGCCAAACCACTCCGCTTTAGCTTCCCCAGAAAATTTGTCCGTAAGATATTGATTCTAGGGGCGATTATTCTCGCTGCCGACATCTTGGTTATCTCGCATTATGTGGTCAGAACGGGCGAGGTATGGGAACTCTCGGCTTTCCGCGCTGAAGCGCTGAGCGCCCGCCAGCAGACGGTTGCCTTCTCGACAGCGGTCGACGACCTGAAGAAGCGTCTGACAAGCATGAAGGAAGTCAATCAACGGCTTCGGGTCATGCTTGGGATTGAAAGCCCCAAGACTGGGGACCAGTTTAACGGTCGAGGTGGTGAAGAAACCCCCCTCCCGGAAGGCAGCACGGTGAATTCGGTCGATAAGCCGGCAAGAGGCGAATCTGAGCTGCAGTCGAGTGCAGGCGCCGGCCAGAGCGATCTCGCTGGGTCAGGGCCGAAGGGCCTTGACCAACAGGAACTCGTGGCTTCGGTCAAACAAGGCATCGGCTGGCTCGCCAAAGAAGCGGACGTCCAAGAGCAAACACTGCAAGAACTTTTTGTCGCCGCTGAACAGAAATCCTCCCGTTGGGCAGCGACCCCTTCGATTTGGCCGGTCAAAGGATGGGTGACCTCAGGGTTTGGACCGCGCGTGTCGCCGTTTACTGAAAAGCCGGCCTGGCACGATGGGCTTGATATCGGCGCTGCCGCCAATGCGCCCGTGCAGGCCCCCGCGCAAGGACGTGTGACCAACGTGGGATTCGATCCGAAGTTGGGGAACGTGGTCAAACTCGACCATGGATTCGGGATCGAAACGTTGTACGGCCATCTTGCCAAGACGCTGGTGAAAGAAGGGCAACGCGTCAAGCGTGGCGATGTCGTGGGTTTAGTCGGAAGCAGCGGCCTTGCCACCGGCCCTCATCTTCATTACATGGTCAAGGTAAACGGCCAGACCTTTGATCCAACGAAGTACATTCTCGACTAACACAGTCTTCCATCACGTCAATCACGCGCTATGTCGTCAGGCATAGCGCGTATTTTTTTGACCGCGCTGGCTGCTGATGACATGAGAAGCGTTGATTGGCACCCAGGATGCTCACCTCTGCTCAGGCCATGAGCGACCTCGACATCGCGAAAGCGTACCAACCTCTCCCGATCCAAGAAATCGCCAAACAGCTCGGACTTTCTCCGGACGAACTGCATCCATACGGCAGGCACAAGGGCAAAATCAGCCTCTCGGCACTCGAGCGCCTCAAACACAAGCCTCGAGGCCGATATATTCTCGTGACGGCCATCAACCCCACGCCATTGGGCGAAGGTAAAACGACGACCTCCATCGGCCTGGCGATGGGACTGTGCAGGGTCGGCCCGCGCGCGGTGGTGACACTCCGTCAACCATCGTTGGGGCCGGTCTTCGGCATCAAAGGAGGCGGAACAGGAGGCGGACGCGCACAGGTCGTCCCGATGGAAGACATCAATCTCCATTTGACGGGCGACGCGCATGCGGTTGCCGCGAGCCACAATTTGCTGTCGGCCTTCATCGACAATCATGTTTTTCACGACAATTCGCTTGGCATCGATTCGGCGCGGCTTTCCTGGCCGCGAGCGGTGGGCATCAGCGACCGGGCACTCAGGCGAATCTTGCTGGATGAAAGCAGCGGACGCCGAACCGACCAGTTTGTCATCAACGAAGCCTCCGAAGTGATGGCGATTCTTGCGCTGGCGGGAGGTCACGCCGATCTGCGACGCCGCCTTGGAGAGATTGTCGTCGGCCTGACCAAGGAGGGAACACCGGTCAGGGCAGAAGCCCTCGCCTGTGCCGGATCCATGGCCGTGCTCTTAAAGGACGCGCTCCTGCCCAATCTGGTTCAGACCCTCGAGGGAACCCCCGCGTTCGTCCACACGGGGCCGTTCGGCAATATTGCCCACGGAAATTGCTCGATTATCTCCGATGCCATCGCCTTGCGATGTGCCGAGTATGTTGTGACGGAAGCGGGCTTCGGGAGTGATCTCGGGGCTGAAAAATTCTTCAACATTAAATGCCGGTTGTCAGGATTCGCGCCGGCTGCGGCCGTCGTGGTTGCGACGCTACGGGCGCTGAAGCTGCATGGGGGCGGGGGCGTCGTGAAGGCGGGCACCCCGGTCCCCATCGGCTTGTCGGGGCCGAATCAGGACGCACTCGCACGCGGTTTTCAGAATTTGGAGCAGCACATCGCGAACGTCAAGACTCACGGTAGTCCGGTGGTGGTCGCGATCAATGCATTCAAAGATGACCCGGCTTCTGAACT
>DASTFK010000296.1:0-2955 GCA_035719945.1 Nitrospira sp. | reverse complement strand
GCCACCCCATATGGGGGCTGTGATCGTCCATATGGCTCCAGACCAGCAGGACCGGCTTTCCAGCTTCATCGAGCAGTTGAACGCTCTGAACATGACCGGATTTTGATCGATGAGTACGGGGCTGGAAATGGAGAAGGGCCTGTCGACGCACGCGACCCCCGTCGTCCCTCTCGTCTGCCTCGTCGGGGTGGTCTTGCTCTTGAGCTCGGTCACCCTCGTCATCAAGTACGTTTTTCAACACAGTCATCTGCACCCGATCAGATTAGCCAGTTGTAGGGTCATGATCGGCTTCCTGCTCCTGCTGACCATCACTTGGCTGTGGGACCGGCGGGGGCTGATGGCGCTGTCTGCTGCTGGTCTCTTGCGGCTGGGATTCATGGGCTTTCTCGGAGTGTTCTCGTACACGATTGCGGCGTGGGGACTCATGCATACCAGCGTGGTGCACTACGCGCTGATTTATGGGCTTCTGCCCTCATGTACCGCGACTTTGAGCGTGCTTTCCGGCCATGATCGGATGACGGTTCCGAAATGCCTGGGCATCCTTTTCTCGTTGGGCGGCTGTGTCGTTGCCATCTGCTTTGCCGCTCCCGACGGGGAGGCCGTGGTCCGTTGGGGCGATCTATTCGTGCTGCTCTTCACGGTCATGATGTCGGCGCACCTTGTATTCAGCTCCGGCATCGTCAAGCGTTTTGGCGTGATGGTGTCGAACACCGTGATGTTCGGCAGTAGTTCCCTGTTACTGTTGTTCGGGTTTATGCCGTGGTCCGACGCTTTCCAGGAGGAGGCCTCGCCGCTCATCATGCTGTCGGTACTCTATGTCGGATGCGCAACGGCGGCGGTCTTTCTTCTGCGTTGCCGGTCATTACAGTCTCTCTCACCGGCGACAGTCGGGACCTACCACAACCTCATTCCCGTCTGTACAGTGCTGCTGGCCTATGTGTGTCTGGGCGAACCTTTGGGTCTCAGCACGGTGCTCGGTGGGATTATGGTGATTATCGGTGCGGAAGTCGTCCGGCGGCCCCAGAGGTTCTCATTACCGGCCCTGACGTTGGCAAAATCCGCTCTTCCCGCGCTCGAAAACAGCAAGAGGCCGAACTCCTTGAAGGTATGCCTAGCATCACGCCTCCCTGGACCATTTTGCTTCAACACGCGCGGTCATGTGTGACTCTCCGCTGCGACGCTATCCCTCAATCGCCTGTTTCGTTTCATCCAGGTGCTTTTGAAGGTAGGCCATGAAGGGCGTGCCACCGGTCCCGACGGCCGTCGGATTGCTCTCATGCGACTGATGCTGCCGATGGATATAGCTGTCGGCGTACCCGACATGGATCTCGCGGAATTGGGCCAGCAGATCGACGCACGCGCAATAGGCGGTCCAGAGGTCAGGGCTCTGTGCCTTTCGGTCCCGAACGTAGCCTGAGAGCAACGGCCGGCCGCGATCGTCCACGGCTTCTCCGAGGCTGTGAAGAAAGGCGCGATGGCGAGGCGGCATGTAGTCCCGCATTTCCTGCAGATAGACGGTCAGGGGATCCGGAGCGTGACTGATGCCCAGTCCTGCATCGAGACAAGGCACAATTGAACTCTGGGCGCCGGTTTCGCCGCGGAACGGTTGCGGCCGCCCGCCATACGCCGCCACGCCGCCGTAGAAGAGGCCCTCAGTCAACGTGGGGCTGTTCTTCCAGCCATGGATATAAGGACGAACGCGCGTGTAGTACACATAGGGATCGCAACGTTCTTTCATGCGAAGCAACGTGTCCCGCATCTCCGCTTGCGCGGAGGCTAACGCCCGGAGGCCCGTCAGTACGTCGGCTCCACGATCGAGCCCGGCGCCGTTCATGGCCTGAACCAATCCGGCCAGGCCGGAGCCGGCCTGACGCTCGATCTGAACATGAACGACCACGAACCATTCCTCATCCAGACCGCCCAGAAAGTTTTGCAAGAGCACAATGTTGTCGAGTGCAATCGGCTTCGAAGCCTCGAGGCGGCGCCAGTTGTCGAGCGCGTATGAAGCATAGGAAAGCACCGGTGGCCGGCCGAGCCGCTGAGCCACTTCATACCAGGGTTGAGCCAATTGTACTGGGAGTGAGGCTGCCGGATGATCAGGCGATTCCCAGACATAGGCGTGACCTGCGAAGGAGAGAATCCGCATGGCTGCCCGATAGTCCTGTTCCTGCCAGGAGGAGGGAATGGATGGAAGGAGAGAACGCTGTCTGTCGATAAACGGCCTGACCATGCGAGCGCTCAACAACTTCGGCAGCGCGTGGCCCAGCTCATTCAGCGGCGCACAGTCGGCGACCTGCTCGCGAGGATCCTGAGGAAGAAAACCTTGTTCGGGAGAAATCTCGAAATCTGAGAGCGACAGAGGACGGAACGTCGACCTCATAGAGAGGCTCCGGTCAGAAACCTGGGGTGCCTAGCCCCACTCTAACACACTTGATGACCGGTCGACTGAGAAGGAATGATCACCGGCAGTTGGGAGGCGGACTGTTGCCAAAGACCTGCTTGAGATTGGTCCATCGTTCGAACTCGGACGGTGAAAGATCGCGTGCTCCGATGCTGCTCGATTTCGTAGAAAGTTTGACCCATTCTTCGTACCTCGCGCATTCTTCTGGCGATGCGGCCGGAAACCGGGTTTGCTCGTCCTTCGCGACTTTCCCGCCTTCACCGGTCGAGACGGAGGATTTCGAGTCGAATTCAGGCGCCTCCGGAATCGTGCTGAAGCCTTCCCTGCCGGACTCCTGAAGCGGTCTGCATCCTGGCCGCGGCGCGTCCGTATACACATCTCCAGGGCACACGTACATGGCAGCGGCGACGAGAATGATGTCCAGCATGGCGGTCCCTCCCGTGATGAAGCTGACAGAACCACAGTAGCACGGGTGGGCTGATCCGGAAAGCAAATCGACGTTTTGACGTGGGCTTCTGCTCTTGCTGAAAAACAAAGGCCGCCTCGATCAAGGC
>DASTFK010000295.1:0-3096 GCA_035719945.1 Nitrospira sp. | reverse complement strand
CGTTCGAGGTCGTGAGGATCATGGGTCAGCACATCGAGCAATTGGGCTCGGCGCGCGACCGGAAGCCATAGGTGCTTTTTCAGGTAATCGTGATTGAGCGGTCGGACCAGATCGGCATCGATGACGGTCCGTTCGTCGAAGGGAAGGTACGGACATTGATAATAGTCGCTCAGGATCGCGCCCAACACATCCTTCGGGACATGATAGCGGTCCAGAAGCAGCGACTCGACATCCGAGCCGCTTCCTGTCGCGCCCTCGACCGCCAGGTCAAGGTCGGCTTGAGCGACAATCCCACGGCAGACGAGCGCATCGAGAAGGTGTTGCTCGACGCCGCGGCGGGAGGTATTGACGGTGTGTCCGGATTTCTTGCCCGCTGTCCCGATTGGAAAGGCGCCGCTCGTCTCGCCGGCTGAGAGAGACAGACCTTGCATTGACCACTCACGTCAATATTTGACTTGCCAGGTGCCGGGTGCCCGGTAGACGACGGGAAGACCTCGAAAGAATCCCTTGCCGAAATCCGGGTTGTACCAGACCTCCAACAGCGGCGCGGAACTCCCCGTTGCCACGGTGCCAGCCGTGATGAGGGCCCCATAGATGCGGGTCTCTCGTTCAAGGGTGATGGCTCCCGCCGTATAGAGCAAACCGTTCAGATGGATCCCAGACAAGGTCACCGGAATTCGGCTGCTGAGTGCGCTGGCCCCTTCTGGTGCCGGGCTCAAGACTGGCAGTGTCCGTCCTGCACCGCTTGGCTTCAGCATGACGTGGCCCTGAACGACCAAGAGTGCTTCGATGTACTCGGTATCAAGGACCAATGTCCCCAGATTATCCAGCCGCGGGGCTTCGCCATCTATGGTGTCGATGAACACAAGGCCTTGTGATCGTCCCACCGCTGATGATGCCAACGCGTCGGCGGACGAAAGTCCGGGATCGGATTCGGCGCTTCCCAGGTGATGGAGCCGCCCCTCTCGATCTAGACGGTAGTAGGTTCCGTGCCGCTGAGCAGTCTTCTTCAAGAGATCGTACTCCCAGCGATCAAGCCGCACGCCCGGCGTCGGCTGTTGATGCATGTGCACGTTCGCGGGGACGCCAACGCTCTCGCCTCCAGATGGCGACAGCAGTGAAACGTTCCCGCCGATCCAATAGTCCACCCACCGGTCCTCACGGATCCTGAGCGGCTCATATGACTGACCGGTGACAGAGGCGCCGTCGCTTTTCACGATCAGATCGTTCATGTGATTCACAAGCAAGTCGCCCATCACCCGAAAATCGCCCCAATGCGCCAAGATCGTTGACGCCCCAGATCCTATGGTTCCCAGTCCCTGGCCCGTTTGAATCGCCGCCCGAATCGGAGGGATGTTCAATGCACCGAGCTGGACTTTGATGGTGTTGACCAAAGGTCTAAGTCCTTTGGTTGAAGCCGTGACCTCCAGCGTGCCAAGCAGCCCAGGTTGCGCGGGTGCATAGATTTTTAACCTGTCGAGCCTCCCGACTTCCGACAACGCGCCGGTGAATCCACCTGTCGAGCCGTTCAGAATCCGAGCGTCGCTGTCACTGGACGCATCGAGAAGAATATCCGGTCGATCACCGGTTCCCATGAACTGCGAGCGGCCGGCGGCGTCGAAGAAGGAGGGGCCTTCTCCAGCATCCTGCCGCTTCATCAGCGATCCGGCCAGCGACGCGGGAGCAGCGGACGGTTGGTGAAACCAGCTGACAATGAGATCGACAGCTCCTTCAGCCAAGTGCTGAGCCTGAATCTGCTCTCTCATAGCCGAAATCCCAGGCGCGTCCTGTCCAACGATGTGCAACAGGCTGAGGCTCAATAGCGCCAGCATGATGATCAACATGAGAGCCGCGAGCAGCACATGACCTTGATGATCAGTAACCTGAGATAACCGAGTCATGATTGTCACCCCCTCGAGCATTTACGTGCCAAGACTGATCTCTCTTGTTTCCGTCACGGCCCGGCCGGGAAGCGCGATCTCGACCAGGAGGCGGCGCACTGAATCAGGATCCGTGGTCGGACGGCCCTGCCTGTCCCAAAACCGCAAGGTAAACCGCGAGATATTGCCCGCGATGACGCTGGCGCCCCCGTCGACCTGACGCAGCCATCTCAGAATTCCACGTTCGTCCGACCGGCTGTAGTACCGGATGCGATTGATGACCATGACGGAAGCACCGGACGGGATCGGCCTGGGCGCCGGCTCGACGAACGTCAGCAGATTCCGCTGTCCAGCGCGGGCTAATGTGAATTGCTCGCAGAGGTCGTTCCAGCAGACGCGCACGAATTTATGGTCCGGCCATCCCCGACCGTCTTCAACCGCAAGAGCCGTGTATCCGGCTGCCGCCGGCGTAGTCACATTGGTCATCAGTCCGCTGACAGTCGCTCTAAATTCGACGGCATCCGGACGGACGATCGAGAACGACCCAGATCCTGCCACACGAAGCTCCTGCTCAAAGAGGTCCAGCCCCAACCGGACATCCTCTTGTTGCACGATCTGCTCATGTTGCCGCGAGAATTCGCGTTGGAAATAAAACAGCGCCTGGAGGGCGGCCCCGAGTACGACCAGACCCGCCGCCATGGCCGCGATGACTTCGACCAGACTGAAGCCACTCTCGCCGCTCATCCCGGATCGCTTCATGCTGGTCCTCACCATAATCTCGCCTCTACTTCTAATGGTTCCCCGCGAAGGCGGGATTCGAACGGAGCGTGGCGAGGCGTACTTCGCGTTCGCCACCGCTGGCGCGATAGAGGCCGCGGGCTTCGATGAGGATCGCGCCTGAATTGACCAGGCTTTCGGAATGACGCGCGGCGACGGTCCAGACGACCGTCACGCCATGTTGCTCCAGCATTGCCGAATAGATCCCATCTCCAGCCATGCGGTCCCCACCGGTCCCATCATCATGCATTGTTAGATCCGGCACACCGTCATGATCGAGATCCTCGGCGAGCAATTGTCTCCACGGCGCGGCGCGTTTGGCTTCAACCCTGGATTCCGCCATCGACAAGGCGTGGGCGGCGAGAACATCACGCGCCAGGCTTCTATCGGCAGCCTCAAATGCTCCCATCGCTCCCATCACGCCGACCGACACCAAGGT
>DASTFK010000294.1:0-3341 GCA_035719945.1 Nitrospira sp. | reverse complement strand
GAGGTCCGCGGTCATCGTCACCGGCAAGAGCGACTCAGGGGCTTGCGCCTGCTTTTGACCGGCGCTGAGCGGCTGGATGACCGGAGGCGTCTTTCCTAGTTGAGGCGGCGCCTGCGGTTTGGTTGCGGTTTCGGGAATGGTATGGCTGCAGCCGGCAATGACAAATATGGTCATGCAGACTGGCAGTATAGGCGATTTCATGGTCACCCTCCTTCCGTCATGTAAGGACTGGTCCGTGAGTTTTTAGAGTGGTCCACAGAGAGTACTGTTCAAAGCACATACCGTACCGATGTCATGAGTTCTGCAACAGACGTGCAACATCGGATCAACTCCATGAACAACAACAACTTCTCCGTGCGTGCGAACGAATGTCACTGTCCCCTGTGATAAGAAACAGAGGAAGGACACTGCGCAGCCGGGACAACCTGTCCTCGCGCGCGATCTCGCCTCGCAATTCTCTGACTAGGAAACGCGCGAGTCTGTACGCGTCGTCACCCTTGCCGTTGAGCTGCATCGGTCCAGCCGCCTACAATTGGCACTATGGCAGACCGCTCTTCTTCGCACTTCCGCGTCGAGAAACGGCGATGCGGCTGGGCTGGAGCCACTCCTCATATGATTCGCTATCACGACACCGAGTGGGGAAGGCCCGTGCATGATGACCGTCGGCTTTTTGAGATGTTGCTTCTGGAAGGGGCGCAGGCAGGTTTGAGCTGGGATACGGTCTTGCGCCGGCGGGAGGGGTATCGTCGGGCCTTTGCCGGCTTCGATCCGGTCAGGATCGCCAGGTTTGATCAGATCAAGAAGAGCGCATTGCTTCGTGATCCGAGGATCATCCGAAACCGCTTGAAAATCGACGCCGCGGTGACGAACGCCCGGGCCTTCCTCGCGGTCCAACACGCCTTCGGAACGTTCGACGTCTATCTCTGGCAGTTCGTGGAAGGGCAGCCGATCGTCAACCGGTGGAAGCGTGGCACCGACATCCCTGTCAGGACCCGGCAGAGCGATTTGCTCTCGAAGGATCTCAAGCAGCGAGGGTTTCGGTTTGTCGGCAGTACGATCGTCTATGCGTTCATGCAGGCGGTGGGTATGGTGAATGATCACACGGCGGAGTGTTTCCTGGCGGGGAAACGGCGTCGGTCTCCGCGGGGCTTCCCACGGGCGTGAGGAGAGACTAGTTGGCGCTGAGATCGAGGCCGCTCACTGCGCCCATACGACGGTACTTGTGGTCCCGTTGGGTCAGCAGCTGGTCGAGCGAAAGATCGGTGAGTTGAAACAGTTGATTGGTGAGCGCCTTGGCCACTCGATCGGTGACGGCTTTCGGTTCACGGTGGGCCCCGCCGAGCGGTTCAGGAATCACGTCATCCACGATGCGCAGATCTATGAGATCTTGGGCGGTCATCTTCAGGGACGCGGCGGCATCCGGCACTTTGGCGGGATCATCCCACAGGATCGCGGCGCAGCCTTCCGGAGAGATCACGGAATACACGCCGTGCTCGAGCATGAGGATGCGATCTGACACACCGAGCGCCAGCGCGCCTCCGCTTCCGCCCTCGCCGATGACGATCGAGATGATCGGCACGGTGAGCCGCGACATGGCATACAGATTTCTCGCGATGGCTTCGGCCTGGCCACGCTCTTCGGCCCCGATGCCGGGATAGGCGCCTGGAGTGTCGATGAACGTGACGATGGGCCGGCCGAATTTCTCCGCCATCTTCATGAGGCGCAAAGCCTTCCGATAGCCTTCAGGGTTGGGCATCCCGAAGTTCCGCTGCATGCGTTCCTTGAGGGTCTTGCCCTTTTGGTGTCCGATGACCATGACCGACCGATCGTTGAAGCGGGCGAAGCCGCCGACAATGGCTCGGTCGTCGCCGAATGATCGGTCGCCGTGGAATTCGAGAAAGTCACGGAAGATTTCACCGATGTAGTCGAGGGTGCTTGGACGCTGGGGATGCCGGGCGAGTTGGGTCCGTTGCCAGGGGGTCAGCTTTGCGTAGAGCTCATGCTCCAGTTGGGCGAGCTTCATCCGCAGTTTGCGGATTTCGTCTTGAACCCCGGCTTTTGTGCCGCCCGAGGCTGCGAGTTTTTCGATCTTTTCCTCGACTTCGCGGAGCGGCTTTTCAAACTCAAGATAATCGCGCATAGCGATAATGTCTCCGGACCGGGACCCTCTCCTATTCGGTGCGCTACGATACCAGAGACAGGGCCCCTTTGCCTAGCACTTCCTCAACATCTGCGACAAAGTGTTCGGTGGCGCTTACAGTTAGATGGGGGAGAGGGGCCGTTTCCGCTTCGAGGGCGCTCTCCGTTCGAAAGGTGAGTGACACCGTGGTGGCGCCGGGGTGCCGTTTAAAGACATCCAGCAGACGTGGCAACTGATCCTTGACTTCGGGATTTGCCGCGAGCCGGATATGAATGCGCTTGATGGACTGCGTTTGGACATCGGCCAGCGGTTCGATCTTGGCGCCCCGGATCTTGGTGCCTTTGTCTCCGCGGTCGATCGTGCCCGTCACCCGGATGAGACGCTCGGGAGCGATCAAATCGCCGACGGTCTTGAACAGGTCGGGGAACACGATCACCTCGACCGTCCCCTGAAGATCTTCGAGCGTCACGTACGCCATCCGGTCGCCCTTTTTGGTCAGCATGGATTTCACCGTTGCGATGATGCCGCACAGGCGCACTTCCTTGCCGTCGGACAGTTCTGTAATCACGGCGGTCGTGGCCGTGGCGAGCGCGTGAATCGTGGCCTCGTAACGCGCGAGCGGGTGGGCCGTAATGTAGAAGCCGGTGAGTTCGCGTTCGTATTTCAGCCGCTGAGCCTGATCCCATTCGGGCACGTTCGGCAGGGCGGGTTCGATGTGACCGTGCGCCGCTCCGTCGCCATTGAGATCTTCGCCGAAGATGCTGGTCTGGCCCCTCTCGCGTTCCCGTTGCGCGGCGGCACCGTCCTCGATGGCTTGATCGAGCATCGCCATCAACTGTGAGCGCTTGGCGCCCAGCGAATCGAAGGCGCCGGCTTTGATCAGCCCCTCGAGCATCCGTTTGTTGACTTTGTGGAGGTCGACGCGCCGGCAAAAATCAAAGAACGACGTAAACCTCCCGCTGGCGGCACGGATGACTAGCACCGAATCCACGGCGCCTTCCCCGACGTTCTTGATCGCCGCCAGGCCGAACCGGATCGCCCCGTCGACGACGGCGAAATTTTTCTGGCTTTCATTCACGTCGGGGCCGAGCACCTTGATGCCGAGATCGCGGCATTCGGTGAAGTAGCCCACGACCTTGTCTTGATTGCCCATATCGCTCGTCATGAGCGCCGCCATGAACTCGGTGGGATAATGCGCCTT
>DASTFK010000293.1:0-4314 GCA_035719945.1 Nitrospira sp. | reverse complement strand
TGTTTCATGACTTCGGACGAACGCATGCTCGTTTCAACCCTCTTTGACCGGCTGAACTCTGCGGCCGCGCAGCCTAAGGACCCTCAAGCCGATGAATACATCCGCACAAAGGTTTCGCAACAGCCTTCCGCCCCTTACCTGCTTGTCCAGAGCACCCTGGTTATGCAGCAGGCGCTCACTGCCGCCCAAACCCGCATCGCCGATCTTGAAAAGCAGCTCGCCGCGGCCCAGCGTCCCGACGAGGAGTCAAGCGGAAGCTTCCTTTCCGGCGTGGCGAACCTTCTCGGAGTGGGGCAGCCACCAGCGCAGCCTCCACGTGGAGCGCGAAATCCGCCGACCGCTCAGTCTCAATCTGCCCCGCTGTCGAAGCTTTCCCCTCCTCCGCTTCCCCAGACCGGCCCCGGTCCCGCTGGAGGCAGCTTTCTACAGAACGCCCTCTCGACAGCAGCCGGTGTGGCTGGTGGGGCGTTACTTTTCCAAGGCATTCAGAACATGTTGGGCCACAATCCAGGCCAGTTCGGAGGATTGGTTGGTCCCTCCGGTGAAACTATCGGCAGCGAAACGGTGGTCGCGGAGAATACTGAGGTGGTCAATAATGTCTTCGAGACAGGTCAGCCCTCTTCGACCGAAGATCAACCGGCAACCCAGGACGAATCCACGAGCTCACTTGATCCAGAAGCTGACACATCGGTGGCGAATCCCGATCCCGGTTCGGAAGAGTTCTTTGCTGCCGATGATGGCGGGGACTTTTTCGGAGACGACGATTCGATGGTCTAGAGAAGGAGCAAATAAGAAAGGCCGTCTACGCCCCGTCGATTGGGACTGGACGCTGCTCAGGTAGCATGCTTACAAGCGGGGGCCATGGATCTCGAGACCTCTCGGCCTTCAAGGGGCACCTATTCGGTTTGCTTCGTCACGGCCGTCATCTTGCTGTTACCAGCGCTCAGCGCCCAAGAGACACTGACTATCGATATGCTCGCAGCGACTCGCGCGCTCTGGCCTCGCGAGGTTACCGTCAATATCACGCATCAAGTGCCACTTCTCGTCAATGGGAAGGTGTCAGGCTCGATGCAAGCTTCGCCTGGTCGTGTCTATGCCGTCAAATCAATCGAGCCAGACGGAGTGGTCGTGGAGGCTATGGGCTCTTCGCTAACCTTCCCGCCGGCGGATACCGATATTCTTCCAAGGGCACAAACGGTTAAGACCCGGCTCGAAGTGCTCGCCGCAGCACGGACAGCAGCAACTCCGCAAGTGAAACAATCTCCACCACCGACTGCCTCCAAGCCGACTGCTGGGCCAACCAACGAGATCGTCGATCGTCTCACTGGAAAGCTCGTCATCTACAATGGAAGCAGCCTGGAACGATTCGAGGCGTCAGGCCTTAAAGGCAAAAAGTATTTGGCCGTCTACTTCTCTGCATCTTGGTGCGGACCATGCAGGAAATTCACACCGCGACTGGTGGATTGGTACAATCGGCACAAGTCTCAACTGGACAAGTTTGACGTGATCTTCGTCAGCCAGGACAACTCGAAGGAAGAGATGCTCGAGTATATGAAACAGGACGGCATGCCGTGGCCTGCCTTGAAATTCGCCAATGCCAGCAGCTCACCTCTTGAGAAGTATTCCGGTCGCGGTATTCCGTGCCTGGTCGTCATCGATCAGCAAGGAAAAGTGCTATCCCACAGCTACAAGGGAGAGGAATATCTCGGACCATCCAAGGTCATCGAAGACCTCGAAGGTCTGCTGGCGGCCGAATAATCTCGGTGCCAAGAGCAAGCTCGCCAAACGGCAGCTCATCGACGATAGTGGATCCACGATAATGCGTAGATACGCGGAAGTGGAGAAACCTCCGACGCACGTAGAGCTTCTCGAGTTCTCGAAGCAATTCAGTCGAGAGGAGTGGGAGATCCTTTGCAAGAACCGTGGCTTCATTCATTTCCTCGCAGAGGATCTGGCCGCCTGCAGGCTGCTGGCAAAAAAGGTCCTTGAACGGCATCGCAAGATTATCGACTGATCGACTAGGCAGGGCTTGTCGCGAGTAACAAATCATTGGCTCGGATGCTCGCTGTTGCCCAGCGAGATCAAACCACCTGGTTGAACGCTGCGACGACAGGCGCGTGATCGCTCGTGCCGACTTCCGCTAGCACCGTGCAGGATGCTGCTCTTCGCGCGATCGATGCACTCGCCAGGATGTAATCAAGCCGCCAGCCGATATTGCGCTGACGCAAATTACGCCAGGGAGCCCACCAGGTGAAAAGCTGATCATTGTGAGGGTCGAGTGCGCGACCGACGTCAACCAGCCCCTTGCCAATGATTCGCTCGAGAAGATCGCGCTCTTCCGGAAGTTGGCCGATACAATTGGGCTTTCTCTCCTTCGGATGCACGTCCATGTCGGTGCGGGTGATGTTCAAGTCGCCGCAAAACAGGAGCTCGTTTCCGGCTGCGTGGCAATCCTCGACGTATTTGTCCACGGCCGCGAGAAACCTCATTTTTGCCGGAAAGTCCTTCCCTCCATTGGGCACATAGACCGACGCGACAATCAGATTCCCAACCTGCACGGAGACGATGCGATTCTCGTAGTCGAAGCCTGGATGGCTAAAGAGAGGATTCTCAACACTCAAGTCTTTGCGAACGTGCAACCCCACGCCAGAATAAGCTCGCCCGCCATGCCAATAACACCAGTATCCTTCCATCTGACAGAGTGAGGCGGGCACTTGCACGGTCGAGGCTTTGATTTCCTGAAGGCAAAGAAACTCCGGCCGCTCGCTCTCGATCAACTGGCGCACCTCGGATTCGCGCGCGCGAATCCCCTTGACGGTCCATGTGGCGATTGTCATCTTTTCACTACCCCTCTACTCATCCAAAAAACCGAGTCATAGACTATCACGGAATTCGCCGATGTTCCCTCTGCATCGGCCAGTGTGAGGCCGAAATCAAAGCAGCGCCGGTTCCAATTTATCGCCTGGGCCAAATCCCCGAACTGTATGTAAGCGGTGAACCGGCCGCCGAGCTCGACGCGACGCTTCTAGGCGACGCCTATGGGAACAGGTGGTTCTGCGGAATGACTTGAGTGCCTTGTCCGGGATAACTCCACTGGAGGCGGCAGGAAGTGTCGCCTTCGTGCTCGTAGTAGTGCAGCTCGATGTCGGACAGTGTCCCTCCAGTCAACATCGTGGTGTACGTGTAAGGGGTTGCGCCCTGATCTCGCCAACCATCGATCACTTTGGTCCCATTGATAAACAGGCGCACGCCATCATCGCCGGTGACCGTGAACGTGTACGCACCCGAAACCGGCGGCCTCAGCCGTCCGGTCCACTTCACCGAAAAGAAATTCGAACTCACCGGAGAGCCTGGCGAACCGCCGCTCCAGTTGAAGTCAACACTGGCATCGGTGCGTGTAAGCACAGGAGAACCAGCAAATGGGTTGACCAGGGGATACTGTGCACTGCTGCTATCGTTGTAGTACTGCCCGCGCAGGCCTGGTCCCGCGGCCTCCTGCACAAAGGGATAGAGCTGACTTTGCGGAATAGCCTGAATTGCTTGTCCGGGATAGCTCCACTGCAACCGACACGCCGCACCCTCTTCGTGCTCATAGTAGTGCAACTCGATGTCATATAGTGTGCCGGCTGTGAGCGTCGTCGTGTAAGTGTAAGAGGTGGGGCCCTGGTCTCTCCATCCGTCAATGACTTTGACGCCATTCAGGAACAGGCGCACCCCATCATCGCCTGTGACGGTAAAGACATAGGTCCCCGACACGGGTGCTTTCACTTGGCCGGTCCACTTCACAGAAAAGAAATTTGCGGTTGTCGGGGCTCCTGGCGAACCACTGCTCCAGTTAAAGTCCACCGTGCCATCGGTGCGTGTAAGCACGGGGGAACCGGCGAATGGGTTGGCGAGTGGATAGGGCGTGCTGCTGCTGTCGTTGTAGTATTGTCCGCGCAGACCGGAGCCGATCGAGCTTGATTGGTAGGTCGCCGCGATCGTGGCATTCGAAGCCGGCATGTTGGCGGTCGTGGATGCGCTCGAAGGCTCGGCCAGGATCGATGTATCCCCGGTCCACGCGGCGAACGCCTGACCGGCTGGCGGCACATCGGAGGTCACATGAACCTGAGTTCCGGCGGTATAGCTGCCATCGCCAATGCCGTTGTTGACCGTTAATACGTAAGTCGCTGCCGGGAAGAGCTGGCTCTGCGGGACAATCTGCTTGGACTGGCCCGGATAGCTCCATTGAAGTTGGCATTCCGCTCCACCGCCATTCTCATAGAAGTGGAGCTCAATGTCATACATCGTTCCGGCTGAGAGATTCGTGGTGTA
>DASTFK010000292.1:0-7303 GCA_035719945.1 Nitrospira sp. | reverse complement strand
CTGTATCGCCACAAGTGGGATTTGTCAGCAGGTCGAGTGCGATTTTTTTCCTGGCGCCACCGACCCGGACTATTCCCATCTGCATCCCCTCTTCGGAAAAAACTTGGATGATCTCGGCGTAAAGCAGGTTCATGCGGCGGCCAGTTGATTTTCGAGCACTCTGGGACGAAGCGCTTCCGCGGCGGCGACGACTTGCCCCAGAGAGATTCCCCCATCGTTGGGGGGTACGCGCTGGTGCCAGTACGGCCGAAAGCCGGCGTCCAGCAAGCGCTGCAAACACGCCTCGGTAAGGTGCCGATTCTGAAAACAGCCGCCCGTCAGCACAATCTTTGCCTCTCCCACGCGGAGGGCAACAGCCCTGACGATCTCAGCCAGCGTGTTGTGAAACTTCGCGGAGATTTCGCCGGCAGGCCGGCCGCTGACGACGTCGCCAAGAATTGCTTCGATCGTAGAGCCCCAATCTACGATGAGCGGAGAGCCATCGTGGACCGCAAAAGCGTAGCACGCGTTGATTCCGGGCTGAACCGCGAACTCGAGCTCCATGGCAGCCTGTCCTTCGAAACTTGTCCGGTGCCGAAGGCCGATCAAGGAGGCAACGGCGTCGAAGAGCCTTCCGGCACTCGATGTGACCGGCGCATTGAGACCTCTTGCGAGCATCTGCCGAATCACCCGGATTTCATCGTGAAGGAAATCGCGAACCGAGGACACATCGCGACGGCCGAACGCACTCTCGCCCCAGATTTCGAACAGGACGCCCAAAGCGGTGCGGCTTGGTTGCCGGATGGCTGCTTCTCCGCCTGGGAGTGGGAATTGCCTGAACCGCGCAACGCGCTCGAACGAGCCGCCCCGGGCAAGGAGGAATTCACCGCCCCAAATCGTTCCATCGGTTCCGTAGCCCGTGCCGTCCCACGAAACGCCCAGTGCCGGCGGCTCGACTTCGTTCTCGGCCATGCAGGAAAGAACATGCGCCCAATGATGCTGGACCGGATACGTGGGCGCCGCGAGCTGGCGGGCATGCTTGGTCGACAGGTAATCAGGATGCAGGTCGCAGGCGATCGCAGCCGGCGTCGCCGCGTAGAGCTGAAGCAGATCTTCGGAGACCCTGCGGAAAGCTTGGAACGCCTGATTAGTCCCGAGATCGCCGATGTGCTGGCTGACAAAGACCTCGGTGCCCACGCTTAACGCGACGCTGTTCTTCAGATGCGCACCGACGGCGAGGACACAGGGAAGCGGATCTTTCAAGTGCACCGGCAGAGGCGCATAGCCGCGCGCGCGCCTGAGCACGAGCTCCCGGTCCCGCATCACGCGAACCACAGAGTCGTCCACGTGCCGGACGATCGGCCGGTCGTGGACGAGGAAACCATCGGCAATCCCTCCGAGCCGCTCAACGGCCTCGTGCTCATCCGTGCAAATTGGCTCGTCGCTCAGGTTGCCGCTGGTGGCCACGATCTCGAAGCCAAGCTCGCGCACCAAGAGATGATGGAGTGGCGTGCAGGGAAGCATCATGCCCAGGGAGGGATTGCCGGGCGCGATTGAGGCCGCCAGCCATCTGGCGCTCTCTCTGCGTTGGAGAAGCACAATCGGTGACTCCGGAGAGAGGAGGAGCCGCTTTTCGAGCTCGGAAACGATGCACGCGCCCTCGATCGCATCGAGGGATGGCGCCATCAGCGCAAAGGGTTTCTCCTCGCGGTGTTTCCGGCTCCTCAGCCGCGACACCGCTGCTTCGTCGCGGGCGTCCACGATCAGTTGAAAGCCGCCAAGACCTTTCAGGGCAAGAATACCGCCCGAGCGGACGAGATTCGTCGCCTGCATCAACGCCTGATCGCCGGGAGCCAGGACCTGTCCGGCAGCGTCCCAAAACTCAAGCTGTGGGCCGCAGTGCGGGCAGGCGTTCGGCTGGGCATGAAACCTTCGGTCCGACGGATCGTGGTATTCGCGATCGCATTGGGAGCACATCGGGAATTTTTTCATTGAGGTATTGGGTCTGTCGTAAGGAAGAGCCTCGATAATGGAGAATCGCGGACCGCAATTCGTGCAGTTGGTGAACGGATAGCGATACCGACGGTCGTGTGGATCCAGGGTCTCGCGCAGACAGTCTGCGCAGGTCGCGACATCGGGAAGGATAAGGACCGATTTCGCGCCGCTTTCGTCACTGTAACGAATCTCGAAGCCTTGGTAACCGGCCGGATCGAGGATGGCGAATTCCAGGCTCTGGATGATCGCGCGCGGCGGCCTTTCCCTCTCGAGGCGGAGCAAGAATTGCCGGACCGTTCCCCCTTCGCCCTCAACCTCAACAAACACGCCCGCCGTCGAGTTCAAAACCCAGCCATTGAGTCCAAGCTGTCCCGCCAGCCGATAGACGAATGGGCGGAATCCGACGCCCTGCACCGCCCCGCGAACAACTATTCTGGCACGCTCTGCGCTCACGGGACTTCTCAGGTCAGGCACGAAAGGCGCCGACGCAAGAGATCCGCTCAGCTGGATCGCGAGGTTTCACGGTCTTCACGGCTTTCCCTGGCGAACGCGACTCTCACGGCGCTGTCTTCGACGAGCAACGGCAGAGGATCCAAGTGAAGCGAAGCCTGGTCGAGCGAGCCACCTGCGCGCTGAACATCATAGCGATGGCCGAGGCTGCATACGAGCACCCCGTTCGCAAACGCTCCGAGATGCAGTGGCATGTTGCAAGCGGGACACTGGTCCCGATAAGCGTAAAACTGGCTGTTATGCTTGCAGATGATCAGGGCATAGTCGGCCGGGTGAACGAAGATCATCGCGCCCTCGCCAAGACTCTTCGCCTCGGCGATTTCCGTCCATGCGGGAGCGCTATTTGGGACATGCTGCATGGGGGCGCCCGCGGTCATTTGCTCGACGCCCTCGACCTCGAAGCCCATCAGATCAGGGCAGGCCTCTTCGATGGCGCCCCGAATGGCCAGTTCCATCGTCACGGCTGAGGATGGGCAGGTCTTGCAGTGTCCTTGCAAGCGCAACCTCGCCACGTCGTCTTCCAAGCTCAGCAGCTCGACATTGCCGCCATGGCTTTCCATGTAAGGGCGGATCTTGTCGAGCGCTTCACGCAGGCGCGCCTCAAGCGGAACCGGATGGAGTCCGTGAATGAGCAGAAGGCCGCGCACCGCACCATCGTTGATCATGAGCCGATAAACCTCCCTTCCCTCAGGACCGGCTTCTTCGACCAGCTCGAGAATTCGCGCGAGACCCTGCCCGTAAAAGCGCAGCAGAGACTCGAGAAAATCTTCGAGCATCTGCCTTGAGGAGGGATCCGGCACTTCCGCAATTCTCGCGATAAGCTCCTGGATGCGCTTGCCCTCCCGGTTGAGCTCGTCGAGCGGCGCGGGGGACTTACTCGACATAGCGAATGGTCCGGATGGTGCATTCGTGCCCCTGAACAGCCTCGGCGGCTTTGCCACAAGCGGGACACTGCAAGGTGGCCACGACCACGTCGGAGAGCGCGTCTTCCCAGAATTTTGGACGCCCCCGGTATGAACAGCTAGGGCACAGCACCTCCGCTGCGACGCGCTCGATCTCCAGGGTCGAATTTTCGATCGCCGTTTCCCTCGTTATCGCCGCGTAACAAAAACTCAACTGCTCGGGCTCAATGCAGGAAAGCTCGCCGACGAGCAACCGGACGCTCCGAATCTTCTTGGGGGGATCGGACTCGGCGAATTCAAGGAGGTGATCCACGATGGCGGAGGCGATGGAAAGTTCATGCATTTTGCGCTAAGCGGCCATCAACGCCTTGGCCACTTCGTCAAGCCCCTCTCCGGTCTTGCAACTGGTGGGAATCACCTTGATGTCCGGCTTGAGCGTATGGACATCGCGAGTCAAACCCTCGACGCTCACTTCCATCGCCGCAGCCAGGTCGATCTTGTTGATCACCACGATTTGAGCTCCCAGAAACATGTGGGGGTGTTTCCGCACCATATACGGGCCTTCGGTCACGCTGACGACGACGACGCGCGCCTTGGAACCGAGAGGAAATTCGGCAGGGCAAATCAGGTTGCCAATATTCTCGACGAAGATCAGCCTTACGTTTCCGAGATCGATTTTCCGGCAGGCCTTTCCGACCAGATTGGCATCGAGGTGACACCCGTTGATCGTGGCAATCTGAACGATCGGGATGCCATACTTCGCGATTTGCTCGGCATCGTCGCTCGTCGTCGCATCGCCGTTGAAGACGGCGAGGCCGACACGATCCCTAAGTTTCTCAACCAGCCGGGCGATCAATGTCGTCTTGCCCGAGCCAATCGCCCCCATGACATCGATCGCGGTGACTCCGTGCCGATCAAGGAGAGCACGGTTTTCCATGGCCAGCTTGGCGTTCGCTTCAAGCAGACTGTGCTCAAGCTCGATATCGTAGATTTCCTCGGGGGCGGCTTCGATTTGAATCATAGCAGGATCGTTAAAAACCTAAGGTTCGCGGGCCGCGCGACGACGACGGGACAGCGCAAAAGCGGATCGCCTCTCAATGGCCCAACTTGTGCAGTCCCATCAGGCCCGTCGGAGTGTGAAGTTGCTCGAGGATCTTGCCATTACCGAGGTACATGTGCACCCCGCAAGGCAGGCAGGGATCGAAGCTCCTGACGGCGCGCATGATATCAATGCCCTTGAAGTTTTCCGGACCGTTCTCCTCGAAGATAGGGGTATTTTGCACGGCATCCTCATACGGTCCGGGTGTGCCGTAAATATCGCGCGGGTTGGCATTCCACGGAGTGGGCGGATAAGGATGGTAGTTGGCCACCTTGCCCCCGCGGATGACCATGTGATGCGAGAGCACGCCGCGCACCGCCTCGTGAAACCCGCAGCCGATCGCCTCCTTGGGAACGGTGAACGGCGTGAAGGTTTTTGTCCTTCCGGCGTGCAACTCCTTCATTGCCTGCTCGACGAAATAGAGCCCGCAGCACGCCGCATAGACTTGAAAATACGTGCGCGCCCGATCGCGTTCGATGGCATTGCTCCATTTCGGGATTTTCCATTCGAATTCAACCTCGGGCTTGAGCGCCGTTCTTGGCAGGATCATTTTGACGCTGTTTCCGGTGGCCTTGACGTAGCCGATATCTACCAGGTTAGCCAGAGCGGTGACCCAAAGTCTCGCGATCGGACCGCCGCCCGTGTCGAGCGCGAGATGATCGCCGGTTCGCTTATCAAACCAGCGCGGCGACATGACCCAGGTATACTTGTCGTTGAAATTGCGCTTCTGAGGCTTCGGAATCGTCGTCTGATTCCAGGGGTGACGCTTATCGACAGGATTTCCCAGGGGATCGTGCGTGACGAAGGTCTCGGAGTTTTCCCAGTCCTCGTAATACGAGGAGCCGAGCAGGATGCGGATGCCGAGGTTGATGTCGACGAGGTTCGTCGTGACCAATTCACCATCGACGACGATTCCCGGCGTCACATACATCGCCTTGCCCCACTCATTCATCGTCCTGTAGTTGTAATCGCAAACCCAGGGGTTCTGGAACGAGCCCCAACAGCCGAGGAGCACGCGGCGCCGGCCGACCTCCTCGTAGCCCGGCAGTGCCTCGTAGAAGAAATCGAACAGGTCATCATGGAGCGGGACGACCTTCTTCATGAACTCGACATACCTCATCAGCCGGGTCAGGAAATCGGTGAAGAGCTGGATCGAGGGCACTGTGCCGACGCCTCCGGGATACAAGGTCGAAGGGTGCACATGCCTTCCTTCCATCAGGCAGAACATTTCGCGAGTCATGCGGCTCATCTGCAGGGTTTCGCGGTAGAACTCACCCTCGAAGGGATTTAGCGAACGCATGATATCCCCGATGGTGCGGTAGCCGTGCTCGTTCGCATGCGGCGCCGCCGTTTTGGCAGCTTTGGCCCACACCCCCGGGTTGGTTTCCTTCACCATCTTCTCGCAGAAATCGACGCCAACCAAATTGTCCTGAAAGATGTTGTGGTCGAACATGTACTCGGCGGCCTCGCCGAGGTTGATGATCCACTCCGCCATGTTCGGAGGTTTGATCCCGTAGGCCATGTTCTGGGCGTAGATCGAGCAGGTCGCATGGTTGTCACCGCAAATGCCGCAAATGCGGCTGGTGATAAAATGCGTGTCCCGCGGGTCCTTGTTCTTCATGAAGATGCTGTAGCCGCGGAAGATCGATGACGTGCTGTGGCACTCGACCACTCTCTTCTTGTCGAAGTCGATCTTGGTGTAGATGCCCAGGCTCCCGACGATCCGGGTGATCGGATCCCAGGACATTTCGACCAAATTGCCCGGGCCGGTGGAGGTTTCGGTTTGGGTGGCGGTTTCGGTGGCCATATGATCTCCTCAGTTTTTCGCGTAGTGCCTGGGCGTGTATCCTGTCGTCAGCTCGCTGCGGCTGTGCCTCCATCGCGGCTCCTTGTTCAAGGTGCGGTTGGTGATATTCCGGAGGCTTTTCACAACGCTCCCAAGCAAGGTGCTGACCGTCGAGGAGACCTTGGCACCCGGCGGCTCGTCCATAAATGGCATAAACTTGTCCGGAAATCCGGGCATCGTGCACCCGATGCAAATTCCACCTACGTTCGGGCAGCCCCCGAGTCCGTCCATCCAGCCGCGTTTGGTAACATTGCAGTTAACCACGGGACCCCAGCAACCCAGCTTGACGATGCACTTCGGCGAACCGTACTCGGTCGCGAAGTCCCCCTCCTCGTAATAGCCGGCCCTGTCACAGCCATCGTGCACGGTTTTTTCGAACAACCATTTCGGACGCAACTGGGCATCGAGCGGGATCATTGGAGCCAGGCCGGCAACCTGATAAAGCAAATAGAGAAGCGTCTCCATCATGTTATCCGGCTGGACCGGACATCCGGGAACATTCACGATGGGTAATCCGGCCTTGGACTTCCAGCCCCAGCCGAGATAGTCTGCCAGGCCCATCGCACCGGTCGGGTTGCCTTCCATGGCGTGGATGCCGCCATAGGTCGCGCAGGTCCCGCAGGCGAGCACGGCCAGCGCTTTCGGTGTCAGCCGGTCTATCCATTCATTGGTCGTGATCGGCTGCGCCGTGTCCGGATCCGTCCCCATCGCGGCCCAATATCCCTCTTTTTTGATTTTCTCGTTTGGGACGGATCCCTCGAGCACCAAAACAAAAGGATCCAACTTGCCCGCCGCCGCCTTGAACCAATAATCCATGAAATCATCCCCGACTTCATAGGCGAGGACAGGATTGTGCAGGTGGACTTTTGGCAAACCGGGAATATTGCCCATCACAAGATCCTCGATGCTGGGCAACGAGGCCGCCGTTACAGAGACAGAATCGCCATCGCACCCAAGACCCGTGGTCATCCA
>DASTFK010000291.1:0-3525 GCA_035719945.1 Nitrospira sp. | reverse complement strand
GACGACCGTGATTGGAACCGTCGGCGCCACCACGACGGACAGTGTTCTCGTCCGGTTCGTCTATGAGCCGATGCGGCACCTGACCTTTACGCTCCAGCCGACCGCCGCCTGGATCCAGAACAGCGCGTTCACGTCCACCATTTATACGGCCTACATAGAGGCGGCCTACCAAGTCAACAGATTCATCACGGCGAAGGGGTCGGCCTACTTCAGCTACCAGGAGGGGGATGTCGTTTCGACCAGCGGAACCAGCGAGACGCTGGTGATTCCGCGTAATGTGTACTGGTTGCGGCTCGAATTCACCTATCCCACGCGGTGGGAGTATTGAACCGGAGGTTGCACATGATACTACGACTGTTCATAGGGATTATCTGCCTGATGATGTGGACCGGGTCTGGATTGGCCACGGAGACGGCGTCGGTATCTAAGGACACGCCAACCGTTTCCGATCAGGATCATGCACTGGCAGCGAGCCAGGAGGTCGGCGAGTACCGGATCGGTCCTGAGGACATGCTCGACATCTCAGTGTGGAACAACAGCGCGATCAGCCGGACTGTTCCCGTCAGGCCCGACGGGAAAATTTCGCTGCCGCTTGTCAACGACGTGCAGGCGGCTGGCCTCACGCCCAATCAACTGCGTAGTGTGCTGCTGAAGAAGCTGGCCGAATACGTGCCGTCGCCGGAAGTGTCGGTCATCGTCCGCGAAGTTCACAGCTTTAAAGTGTCGGTCATCGGCGAAGTCAAGAAGACCGGCCGCCACGAACTGAAGGGTCGCGCGACGGTGCTTGATATTCTCGCGATGGCCGAAGGCTTCGGGGAATTCGCCGGACGCGGGCGCATCGTCGTTCTGCGTCCAGAGGGGAAAACCATGCGCCAGATTCCGTTCAACTACAACAAGGTCATGTCGAGCAACGGCGCATTGGAGAACTTCTTCTTACAACCGGGCGACATCATTGTCGTCCCATAACCGCGCGGAGCGAGTATGCAAGACTACGAGAGACGATCGATTGCAACCTTAGTGGCCGAAGTCTGGCGGCGCAGAAAATGGCTTGGCATCGTCCTGTTTACGATGCCCGCCGCCGCCTTGTTGAGTCTTGCGGTGAACCTGCCCAACCTCTACAGCTCGACGGCCACGTTGCTCGTCGAGCAACAGCAGATTCCCGAGGGGTTCGTCAAATCTTCGGTCACCGGGGAGGCGGATACCCGCTTGAATCTGATTCGGGAGAAGTTGTTGAACCGGGCGGGACTCCTAGAGCTGGTCACACGGTTCGATCTCTATTCCGACTTGCGAAAGAAGGCAAGCGAAGAAGCCGTGGTCGACCGCATGCGGAAAGACGTCGTGCTCGAGTTGAAGGAACTGCAGCGTCAGGTGTACGGGCGCGACGGGACATTCGGGTTCAAGGTCAGCTATCGCGGGCGTGATCCCGAGACCGTGGCCAAAGTGGCCAATACGCTGGCTACGCAATATGTCGAAGAAAACATGAAGATGCGGAACAATCAGGCCAGCGAAACCACGTTGCTGCTGAAAAAGCAACTGAACGACATCAAGCAGCGGCATGAGGATGATGAGCGAAAGATCGCCGCGTTCAAGCAGCGCCACATGGGCGAATTGCCCGAGCAGATCGACGTCAATCTTTCGACCCTCGGCCGGCTCAACCAGGAATTGACCTCAAATAGCGAGCATCAAATGCGGATCCTGGAGCGGAGAGAACGATTGGGCAAGCAGCTCTTCGATCTGAACGCGGGCACTCCTTCGGCCAGCGCCTACAACCCGGACTCCATGACCCATCATCTTGAGAAGCTCCGCACGGAGCTCACTGAGCTGCGCACGAGAGCCAGCGCCAAGCATCCTGACGTCATCCGTGTGCAGGGTGAGATCGCCGCGATCGAGAAGTCCCTGGCGGAGACGGCCAAAGACGCCAAACTGGATCCGGCGCAATCGGCAGCGGTGCTGTCCAGCCCCGAGGACATCAAGCATGCCCTACGAGAGTTGGATCACGAACTGAAAAATTTGAAATCTGAGGAGCAGCGGTTACGGGGAGAGGCCGCCTCGATCCAGCGCCGGGTCGAACGCTCTCCGCAACATGCCCAGGAGTTCCAACAGCTCGAGCGCGATTACAAAATGACCAAGGATCTCTATTTTTCGGTGCTCCAGCGCTATGAGGACGCGCAATTGGCGGAGACGATGGAGCAGGCCAAGCATGTGGGGCAGATGCGCATCGTCGATCCGGCGATGCCGTCGAGAGCCCCCGTTGCGCCGAGCCGACCTAAGCTCATGCTGGGTGCACTGGCGCTCGCCATCGCTCTGGCCATCGGCGGCATGATGATGGCCGAACACCGGGACCAGTCCTTCCATGACGTGGAAAGTCTGCGGAGTTTTACCAAGGTGCCGATCCTGGTCCGGGTGCCGGCGATCGTCACAAAAGCCGATCGCCTCCGCAACTATCGACGCTCGACCATGAGGGCCATCGCGTCCATCATCAGCCTCGTGTTCATCGTCGGCGCGTTTTCTTATCTTGCCTGGGACAACGAACAGCTTGTCTGGACGCTCAGTGAAGGCCGGACGCCGCAGCAAACCCGTTGAGGACCCGGAGTCCTCTTTGCAAGGAATGACGCTATGAAAGAACACATGAAACCCGTCCTCCGGACATCGCCCCTGGAGCCGCATGCGTCGTCAAACTACGGCCGCCTCGAAAGTCGAGCCGAACCGATTCCTATTATGGAGAAGAGCGCTATTCGCACGAAGCCGGACGACCGGCTGGTTAGTCTCGTCTCGCCTGCCACGATCGAGGCGGAGCAGTATCGGACCCTCGGCATGATGTTGGAGCAGCGCCGTCACTCCGGCCTCCTTCAGGTGGTCGCCGTGTCGAGCCCGACCATGGGGGACGGAAAAACGATCACCTCGATTAATCTGGCCGGAGCCTTGGCGCAGTCGCCGCAGGCCCGCGTGCTCCTTGTCGATGCCGATTTCAGAAAACCGTCAGTGCCGACTCAAATGGGCTTGCGCGATGGAAGCATTCTCGGGCTACGCGATGCGATCTTGAATCCGAACCTGGCGCTCAAAGACATCGTCCGTCGGTTGCCCGCCTACAACTTGTCGGTGGCAACGGTCGGCCGGGCGCAGATCATGCCGCACGAGATTTTCAAGTCTACGAGATTTGCTGAATTGATCGACGAGGCGCGCCGCGACTTCGAGTGGATCATTCTGGACACGGCACCGCTCGTGCTCGCTCCTGATTGTTTGATGATGGGCCATAGCATAGACGGGTTTGTCATGATCGTCTCCGCGCACAAGACCTCACGGAAGGAAATCGCCGAAGCGCTGAACATCATCGGTCCTTCGAAGCTGTTGGGCCTGGTCTTCAACAATGACGACGGCCTCCTCGAATCGTACGGCTATCGCACATATCTGTCGGTGTCACAAGCGCAGCAGGAGGAGCTGACGCGGCAGGACTAACAAACCGATCTCACATTGCAAAGAGCACATCTCAGATCATCAACCCCGGAAGTTCAAACACCATGCGAC
>DASTFK010000290.1:0-5478 GCA_035719945.1 Nitrospira sp. | reverse complement strand
CGCGTCCTCATGGATCGGATTTGCTTTGATCTTCACCGTAGCGGGTGCAGCGCGATGGATCTCGACCGTCGCCCTCGCTAAGGTCAACGACGTTCATGCGACACCGTGTCTCGATACTTCACCGAGTTTCCGACGGTTCCTGGCCGGCACGAGCGTCAGCTTTCGGCGCTTCCTGCTGTTCTCCGGAGCGATGCACGCCGCCGTGCTGATTGCCGGACCATTTTTTGTGCTCTACATGCTGCGTGATCTTCACCTGGCTTATTGGGGGTATGGCTCCTGGCTGGCCGCAGGGATTCTTGGGCAACTCCTCACGTTACGGGCGTGGGGGCGATTCGCAGATCGATTCGGGAACAAAGCACTGCTCACAGTCACCGGTTTCATGGTTCCTTTTCTCCCCATGCTGTATCTCGCCGGAACCAACCTCCTGTTCTTGCTGTTCGTCAATTTCCTGGGCGGTGTGACCTGGGGCGGACTGGCCTTGGGCCTTCAGAACTATGTGTTTGACGCCGTGCGGCCGGAGGATCGGGCGAAAGCGGTCGCCACCTATAGCACCATCAATGCTGTGGGATGGTGTCTCGGTGCTTTGATGGGCAGCTGGTTGGTACATGTCCTGCCATCAGGGATTACCATCGGACGGTACTCCCTCGTGTTGGCGTCAAACCTTCCCCTCGTCTTTTTTGTATCGGGGCTGTTGCGACTGGCGGTTTCGGGAAGTTTTCTGAGGAGCTTTCATGAAGCCAGGGCCGTTGAACAGGCGCCCTTCACGCAGCTCGTGTGGGAACTGCCTTTGCTGAAACCCCTCGGCCAGTTGTTGGTAGGTCCGCTCCGAGCGAGTAAGTAACCGATTGCCGACTCTACTGCGGCGAGGCGGGCTGAGCGCCCCGTTCCCGCTCTTCCTGCTTGAGTTTGTCGAAGTTCTGGTCCGCATGGCCCCGGACCTGTTCAGGCGTCGGTTGCGCCATGGGTTTTGGCTCATGGCTGGAACATGCTGCGAGGATGAGAAATGCTACTGCCCCCAGCATGATGCCGGCGGCTCTCTCCATGTGTCTCCGCTGAACAGTCATACGCGCTCCCCCCTCCAGAACCGCTGCCGCTTCCCGCATCATACTCCCCCTTCGGGAGCAAAACCACCAGCATAGCGTGATTGACTGAGGCGGAATGACGCGGTATCCTCGCGGCAACCTCCGGAAAGTGCCGAGATTTCCATGTCATTGCGCGATCGCCTCACCGAAGATCTGAAGCTGGCCATGAAGGCGCGCGATCAGTTGCGGATGGACGTCATCCGCATGATCAAGGCCGCCGTGCTCAACAAAGAGGTCGAGGTAAAAAAAGATCTCGACGATGCGGAAATGAGCCGCATCATGACCACCATGATCAAACAACGTAAGGAGTCAGTGGAGCAGTTTGAAAAAGGCCAGCGTGCCGAACTTGCCGCAAAGGAACGGCAGGAAATTTCCATCATCGAAGCCTACCTTCCGAAAGCCCTCTCACCAGAACAGCTCGACCGGACCGTGGATGCCGTGATCCACGAGTCGGGCGCTACCTCCGCCAAAGACATGGGTGCTGTCATGAAAGCCGTGATGGCTCGGCTTGCCGGCCAACCGGTCGACGGCAAACAGGTCAGCGACCTCGTGCGTTCCAAGTTGAAATAGCCCGTCAGGCTCGTCTGCTATAGTTGAATCGTGAGCATTCTCATTGTTGATGATTCCCCGGACCAGCAAGCGCTTCTCCGCTCGATCCTCGGCAAAGCAGGCCATGCCGATGTGCTCAGCGCCGATTCCGCCAGAGCCGCCGCGCGCCTCCTAAACCTGGACGGCGATTCGGCCACGCAGAACATCGACCTCATTCTGATGGATGTGCTGATGCCGGAGCAGGACGGGGTCGAAACCTGCCGCCAAATCAAACGCTGCGCCCACCTCGAGGACATTCCAATCATTATGGTCACGGCCAAGTCCGACTTGGGCAATCTTCAGGAGGCCTTTGCCGCGGGAGCCATGGATTTCATCAGCAAGCCGGTCAATAGCGTCGAACTGTTGGCGCGGGTCGCCTCAGCATTGCTCTTGAAGCAAGAAATGGATCGACGCAAGAATCGTGAACTCGACCTCTGCCGGAGCAATGAGGAACTGCAGAAGGCCCTGAAAGAAGTGAAGTCTCTGCGCGGGCTGATTCCCATCTGTGCTTCCTGCAAAAAGATTCGAAATGACGGCGGTTTCTGGCAGCAGGTGGAAGAGTATCTGGCCGAGCATTTGGATGCCGAATTCAGCCACGGCCTCTGCCAGCCCTGCATCAAAAAGCTTTATCCTGGTGTTTACCAGGATTAGCTGCTACGATTTCCCCATTACTGCTTCATTTCAGCCAGACCGAGGCGACGCCCCCATGAGTATACTGATCGTTGACGATTCTCCTGACGACCGAACCCTCCTTCAGTCGATCCTCACCGCGGCCGGATATGAACACATTTTGGTCGCAGATTCAGCGGTGACGGCGTTTCGGCTGCTGGGTCTCGACGGTGGGAAACAGGGCGCGGCGCGCGTCGATCTGATCCTCATGGACATCATCATGCCCGAGATGAACGGCATCGAGGCATGTCGGCAAATCAAGGCCGTTGAGCGATTCCGTGAAACGCCGATCATGATGGTGACGGTCAAGACGGATCCGGTCGATCTTCAACTGGCGTTTGCCGCCGGAGCTCTGGACTACATTGGGAAACCCGTTAATAAAATCGAACTGTTAACACGCGTGCGGTCCGTCCTGCGGCTAGTGCACGAGATCGAGCGGCGCCGCGCCCGTGAGCAGGAATTGCTGGAGGTCATGCGCCAGCTGCAGGAAGCCAATCAAATGCTGCTGCGGCTGTCCTCCTTGGATGGGTTGACAGGCATCACCAACCGTCGCCAATTCGACGATTTTTTGGAGCAGGAATGGCGGAGAGCCGTCCGTGAGTCGACGCCGCTCTCGCTCATCATGCTGGATATCGACCGGTTCAAAGTCTACAACGACAGCAACGGGCATACCGCCGGAGATGAATGCTTGCGGCAGGTCGCCAATGCGATTTCGGGTGCCGTCAACCGTCCGGGAGACCTGGTGGCCCGGTATGGCGGGGACGAGTTTGTCGTTGTGCTTCCGGGCACGGCGACTGACGGCGCAGCGCAGGTCGCGGAATCGTTGAGGAAGCGGATCGAATCCCTCGACATCACCCATACCGAGGGCGACCACATCACGATCAGCGTCGGCTACGCCAGCACGATCCCAAGCCGGAGTGCCTCGCCGACTGACTTGATCAAAGCGGCAGACCAGGCGTTGTATCAAGCCAAGCAAGAGGGCCGCAATCGGGCGAAACAGGCCGGCATTCTCACCCTCGTTCCCCACTCAGACGACGAGTAGCCGGGCCGCGCACTTGCGCACCATCCATGCCGCAACGTCACGCGCCATCCCGGACCAAGCTTGCCCGAAAGTCTCTTCCCCGTACACTGGCTCAAACCAAGCGCGCGTTGCATCGAGAACGCGCCGCACGCCGGCGGGAAGCGGTGCAACATGCCGCCACCGAGCAGGCCCTGGTCGTCGCCAAGGAAGCGGCCGAAGTGGCCAGCAAAGCCAAAACTGAGTTCCTGGCCACGATCAGCCATGAGATCCGCACGCCGATGAATGCGATTGTCGGGATGGCCGATCTGCTGTGGGACACCCAGCTGACTCCTGATCAGCGCAAGTATCTCCGCATTTTTCGGCGGGCCGGCAGCAGTCTCCTCCAACTGATCAACGACATTCTTGACCTTTCCAAGGTGGAGGCCGGCCATATCGAACTCGAGTCGATCGAATTCGATCTAAGCGATCTCATCGAAAAAGCTATCGAAATTCTCGCGATGCGAGCGAATGAGAAAGGGTTGGAACTGGCGTGTCATCTCGCACCCGAGGTCCCCTGCGCGCTGACCGGCGATCCAAATCGCCTTCACCAGATTCTGGTCAATCTCATCAGCAATGCGATCAAGTTCACGGAGAAGGGGTCCGTCATCCTCGAAGTGACGAATGACGCGGCACAGGGAGGACCGGGCGCCATTCATTTTATGGTCAGGGACACCGGTATGGGTATCGCGCAGGACAAGCTGTCGACGATTTTCGAGCGCTTCACGCAAGCCGATGCGTCGATTGCCAGACGCTACGGCGGTACGGGGCTTGGCCTGACGATCAGCAAGCAGTTGGCGGAGTTGATGCGGGGCAGGATTTGGGCCGAAAGCATTGTGGGAGAAGGCAGCACATTTCATTGCGCTGTACGCCTCGGCATCAAATGCGGCGCGAAGATGCCTTACCTGCCGCGCTCGATCGATCTCCACGGTCTCCAGTCCTTGGCGGTCGACGATCATCCCATTAACCGCAAGATCCTGGTCGAAACACTGTCGTCTTGGAATGCCCAGGTCACGGCAGTCGGCGACGGACAACAGGCGGTAGCCGCATTGAGGCAGGCAGCCGAGTCGTCGCATCCCTATGGCCTGCTGCTCATCGATTGCCGTATGCCGGGCATGGATGGATTTCAGGTCGTGGATACGATTCGGCGCTCCGGCTTGGCTGCAGATTTGACCATCATCATGATGGCATCGGACCACTGGGCCGACGACATCGCCCGCACCTACGACTTGGGACTGGGCGGGTACCTGACCAAACCTATCCGCCGCTCCGACCTCCTGCAAACCCTGAGTATCGCCATGGATCGCGCCCGCGGTGTGCCCGTGACCTCGTCGGTGAGCCGTCCGCCCGTGCCTGTGGCCACAAGGCCGCTCCATATTCTGCTTGTGGAGGATTCTCCCGACAATCAGATTTTGGTTCGATCCTATCTGAAGTCCACGCCGTATCAGGTGGATGTGGCTGAACATGGCGGCGTTGCCGTCGAACAATTCAAACAGGGACACTATGACGTGATCCTGATGGATATGAACATGCCGGTGATGGACGGCTACGAGGCGACGAGAGCCATTCGCGCATGGGAGCAAGAACAAGATTTGGCCAAGACCCAAATCATTGCCTTGACCGCACTCGCGCTAAAGGAGGACGGCGAGAAAATTCTCGAAGCCGGCTGCAATGCGCACATGACCAAGCCGATCAAGCGGCAGACATTACTCGAAGTACTTCACGCCTGCGAAGGATACCGACGAACATGACGCCAAACGGTAACAAGGCTCGACGAGTCACCGTCTCGATCGATCCCGACCTAGAAGAGCTCATCCCCGGCTTCCTGGAGAACCGGCGGAGGGACGCAGCGACGTTGTCGCACGCCGCGAAAGCCGGCGACGAGAAAACCGTACGTCTGCTTGGCCATCGGATGAAAGGCGACGGCGGCGGCTACGGCTTTCATGAAATTAGCCAGATCGGTGAGGCGCTTGAACAAGCCGCCACCAGACAAGATTGGAAAATGATCGTGGAAAAGACCGAGGCGCTGACCGCATTCCTGGCACAGGTCGATGTCGTGTACCGGAGATAAAGTCACGGTTT
>DASTFK010000289.1:0-2245 GCA_035719945.1 Nitrospira sp. | reverse complement strand
AAACTGGGATTCACTCCGACAAAGGCCTCGAGTGGCAGCCAGAGCGATTCAAGATTGCTCTAGCGAACGGTGAATCGACTTGGTGCGCTCGCGGAATTCCGAAAACAAGATCTGGTCATCGGCTGTGAATCGACGTTCAATTGGTATTGGCTGCCAAATGGATGTTCGGAGGTCGCCGTTGTGCGATTCGGCGCCCGCTTCCAATAGCTCAGCGCCGCTTTCCTCAGCTGCTCCTCCTCAGGGAACCGCGTCATTTCCGTCCAGGTGGGATGATGACTTCGATGCAGGCACAATAGATCGTTGTGCGGTCGTTGTCAGCGGCGAATTGAGTCAACAGGAAGCGCACGTCCGGCTCGACGATTCCTTGGAAGGACTCTTTCCCATTCGTGAAAAGCTGAATCGGCTTGCTCAGATCAAACTGTTCTCGATCCACGAGGATGGTGTATCTTGCCACATTCCGAGCCTTGACATCGATGCGATTCCCCTGGGCACGCGCTTCGACAGCGCCCGCCGGTTGTTGGCGTTTGAGAACCGGTTGGCGCGGTGTCTTCTCGGAGGTCAGCGTGAACTGGCGAATCTCGTCGCCTCGCCGCAATTCGCCCGAAATCGGGTCGCCGTGCTTTTTCGGAAAGATCTTGTCGATAAAAATGTCGTTCACGTCTTGCAGGGACTTCACTTCCTGGCCTTCGATTTTGACAATCACGTCATTGGGCTCGATGCCGGCCGTTGCCGTCGGCCCGTCGGGGACGACCCGAAGGACCCGAAGTCCGGGGCCTTTGGACTTGGGATCGACGTTCATGAGCAGATCAACCGGGATGGGCGGCCCGTCGAAGCTCAGCAAATTGACGTCTTGCATGTCGTGGTTGTTGCCAACGTCCTTGATCTCATCGATGCGCAGCCAGTCGCAGCGGCCGACTTCAACGTTCGTGGTCTCCCACACGATGTGATCGCGCTTGGCCTGCCGCTTGGTCGCGCCGATGAACTTGTCAAATCGAGGTCGATCTTCGTTAAGATATTTCGGATCGTGTCCGGCTGTGGGGAAGCCCTGCCAATCGATGCCGGCGCCGAACTCGCGCATCTGGTCAATCCACTGCTCGACGAACCGTGCGTTGTACGCGGGCGATCCTTCGCGCCCGCCGCTGGCGGCCAGCAGGGGCCGGTTCATCAGGTTGCGCGGATAAACCTGGTAAGGCCCAAGGTCGGCGGCGGCAACATTCGCTGAGTACGCCATGAAGCCGGCCCAAGCCGTGGGCCGGCTCATGGCCATCCACCAGGCGCCCGAGCCGCCGTCGGAGAAGCCCCAAAGAAACACCCGATCTTCATCGACGTTGTAGCGCCGTTTCACCTGGTCAACCTGAGCGAGGACATTGCTCGTTCCGACCTTGTCAAACCAGGTGGCGTCTTTTGCGCCGGTCGGCAGGATGATGAGGAATCCGGGCACGTCCTTTTCGAAATCCTTGCGCAGCGATTCCATCTCCTTGGGCGAGGGACATTCTGCCCTGGAAATCGCGCCGTGCAGGAAAACCACCAACGGGTGCTTCTTTCCGGGGTCGTATTCGGGAGGCGCATAGACGTGATACGGCCGGCGTTTGCCGTCGAGACCTTCAATTTCCAGCGCCTGCCAACCGGTCGGCACGTTCTTCGCGTAGGCGCGGCCGGTTCGCAATAGTCTTTCGATGTCCAGAGCCTGGGCGCCGCTCGCGCACAAGCGGTCAATTGCTGCCGCGCGCCCTTTCTCGTCGGTCGCGTCGAAGTAGGCCTTCAGCGGAGAGGATTCCTCCTGGACCCGCCCACACGAAGTGAAAGCGCCCACGAAGACGACGATGGTGCCGAGTAGCGCGGATCGCATTTGTTTTCCGTGTTGCTACCAGTTGCCGACGAGACGCAGCGCGACGCTGGCGTCAATGTCAAGGTATAGCGGGCTCGGCGCCGAGGCGTCGGCCCAACGTGGAATTCTCAGGAAGGATCGTACCCTTCCAACGATGATGCGGGCTCACGACGCCCACGTCCATCGATTCCTCCGCTCTCTGCCGCAGAAAGAATCCATGTAAGTCCGTGGTTTGGGTCGGAGTCGGTTACACTGCTGACTCGAGCGGTGATCACGCAGCGAGCGTGTCGCAAGGAACGAACCCAAACTCACGGAGACTCAGATGAACATTCTGGCTCTCGACCTTGGAGAGTTCAATACGATTTGCTGTTTCTTCAATGAGTGCGACCGGAGCTCGAAATGGGCCTGACCTCACGG
>DASTFK010000288.1:0-2925 GCA_035719945.1 Nitrospira sp. | reverse complement strand
CGTACCGGACGATCTCACGGCGCGTTTCCGTTCCGGTCTGGGGCGCGAAGAGCAGACCGATTCCTGCCCCCACCACCGCGCTTCCCGCGACGAGTGCAGCCCAACGAGCCACCTGCTTTCCTTCGTGCGACATGACAACCTCCTTCGAGCAACGGATGTGGACGAATTCCGACCCCTCAAGTTCCTGATCATCGCTTCAGCATCAAGCGTGCCAGTTGAGAAAGGGCCGGCATCTGCGTAAAACACGCGAGTGCGGCTTCCGCCGATTAAGACGCATTAATATTCGGTCACCTTTTTCTCACAGCCCGCAACACAGTCGTGCGAGAAAACCAACAGCAGAGCCGGTGAAAGCAGCGTTCAGAGCCGCTTTGGAAGTACATCATCGGATGCGGACAGGCTTGCATTGCCAGCAGGCGTCACTTATGATCCAGCCACCGTGCCACATGAGGCAAGAATGAGTTGGCTTCAGGCCATCCCCTACCCGCACGTCAATCCGGTTTTTTTCGAACTCGGCCCCTTGCAATTCCGCTGGTACGGACTGATGTATCTGATCGGTCTGACCACGGCCTATTTCCTCATTACACGCAAGGTCCGGGAGAAGGGATTACCGATCTCCAAGGACCAAATCTACGATATGGTCGTTTGGGCCGCGTTGGGCGTGTTCATCGGTGGGCGCCTCGGCTACACCCTGTTTTACAATCTTCCCTATTACCTCCAGCATCCATTGAAGTTTTTCGCCGTGTGGGAGGGCGGAATGTCGTTCCACGGCGGACTGCTCGGTACCATCGTGTCGCTCGTGTGGTTCGGCAAGCGCCATGGGATCCCCATTTATACCATCGCCGATCTTGCCGCTTCGGTGACCCCGATTGGATTGGGCTTCGGACGCCTGGGCAATTTCATTAATGGCGAATTGTATGGACGGCCCACCGATGTGCCGTGGTGCATGGTGTTTCCGGGCGGCGGTCCCGCCTGCCGGCATCCATCGCAGCTCTATGAGGCTGGCTTGGAAGGTATTTTGCTGTTTACGGTGCTTTGGCTCATCGGGAGGCGCTCAACTCCGCCGGGGACGATGTTTTGGAGCTTCTTGAGCGGCTATGGCATCTGTCGGATTGTGGTCGAATTGCTTCGTGAGCCGGATGCGCACATCGGATTTATTTTCGGGTCCTTGTCCATGGGGCAATTGCTGTCGTTGCCCATGATCGTGATCGGTGTCTTCATGCTCACCCTGGGGTATCAACGCCAGGCGCTCGCGCAGCGACGGAATCCTTCCCTCAAACCTCAATAGGGCATCTCGTCATCGCCAAGCCCGACGTGATGTCCGAGTTCATGCACCACTGTTTCCCGGACTTCCCGTCTGATGTCTTCCGCTGTGTCGCAGAGCCGTAGAATGGGGCCTCTATAGATCGCGATGCGCGGCGGTTGTTGCCCTCCGGTTTGGAAAAAAGACTCTTGCGCCAACGAGAGACCCTGATACAGACCCAGCAGGTCATCGGCCGACGCCAGTTCCAGGTCTTCGAGCACCTCAGGCGGAGGTTCCTCTTCGACGACCACCGAGACATCTCGGGCGAGTCGAGCGTACGGCGGGGGTAGGTCCGCAAGCGCTTGCTCGACCAGCGTGCCGAACTCCTCCGGAGAGAAATCCCGCCGCCTTCGCCCCATGGCTAGAATCCTCGGGGGGTTGGGTCCAGGTACGATTTCCTCTCGATGTCGTGGTCCAGACCACCGCTTTGGTGGAGGGGCGGAGAATCCCAAATGACTTTGTTGCCGGGCGCCAAATTCGCGGCCTCGATGTAATGTTTCTTGGCTTCGTCTTTACGGCCGGCCCGATCGAGGGTTAGGGCTAAGTTGTAATGCGCTTCTGCCAAGCCGGCATCCGCGACGATCGCCTGGCGGAACGCTTGTTCGGCTCCTGCGAAATCACGTGAGACGAACAGCGTATTGCCCTTCTCCACCTGTGCCGCGGCCTCCGGTTTCGTGCCGAGGGGCGCGGACAGGACGTTTCTCTCCTTGCCGGATTTGCTGGAACATCCCAGAGCGATGGCACAGAAGATGACCGTCAACAGGATGCGCATCGCGACCTCCTTTGAGGATGACGGATCACCGCTGGCCGCCGGGTAATCGATTCGATTAAACGTCCGCTCACAGGTCCACGCTGACGCCCGCCCGGAGAAACAGAAATTGGAAGGACGCCTTCGACAGACCTAGGCATCGGGTCACCGCTTCCCGATAGATTGCCGCCTGGTGGGCATGCAACTCGGCCCTCGCGGGCGCCTCGGATGTCGTAGTCCGATCGGTCTTATAGTCCGCAATCCAGATCTTCCCGTCAAGCCGGTAGATCACGTCGATGACTCCTTCCATGACCTGCCGTTCGCCCCAGGGCATGACGAAGGGAACTTCACGCCCTAAGATGACGGCAGACCTGAGTCTACCGTACGAGTCGGACGGGCCGAATGTCGTAAAAATCTCGGTGAGCGAATCGGCGATCTTTGATCGGACCTCGTTGAGTTGGGGCGGGAGAAACCGCTCAAGCGAGGGACCGATCTGCGTCAGCAGCTCGTCGGGTGGCCGGGCAAAGTCCCATCCTTCGAGAAGGTAATGGGCAATCACTCCCACGAGCCGGCTCGCCTCGCGTCCCTCGACTCGGGGAACGGAATCGATGTCGCTGAGCGGGAGGCTCTCATGGACGGAACTCGGCGTGACATGCCACGTGCTGGCTCGCACCGTCTGCCATCGAGCAGTCCGTGCGTCCCACAAGCGGGCAAGCGACGCCGGATGGACAGCAGGCCCGTCTTCGCTCGCTGCCGGCACACGTCTGGGCCATTTCCGTTCCGGTGCGTGGACGACACGATGAACGACTTCACTGGATCCGATTTTTACCGTTTTCGTCTCTGGACTCCCGATCTCTCCCTCGCCGATCTCGTTCAG
>DASTFK010000287.1:0-2445 GCA_035719945.1 Nitrospira sp. | reverse complement strand
TCCGGGCAGGAGCCCTGGCAACGCACTCTTGCCAAGTGCGGCAGCTTCTCGACGCTACATGAGGTTGCAGCGACCGTTTATCACCGCCGAACGTGTGGATCGAAACGACCCCAAGCTCTTGTCTGGAAGCAGGCAATAGCGGTGCGATCATCTAATCATCGAGCGGCGATCTCACCGCGACATTTGGGCGCCCAAGCACATGCGTGTAAATCATCGTCGTCGAAACGTCCGAATGCCCAACTCTTGCACCGTGCGTATGTCCGCACCCGCCTCGAGCAAATGCGTAGCAAATGAATGCCTGAGCGTGTGCGGCGTAACCGGCTTGGTGATATCGCTCGCCACGCCGCGCGCCTGACAAGCCGTTGAACGCCGTTTACATTCAAGTGATGCCGCCGGATTTTCGTCGTCCAGGGATCCTCCGAGAGATCCGGGGAGGGAAAAAGCCAGAACCATTTCCAGTCTTTGTCTGCGTTCACATATTTGACCGCAAGCGCCTCCGGCAGGAAGACGCCCTCCACGCCCATCGCCCGGTCTTTCTTCCACCGCTCGCGGACCGCTTCGATCTGCGTGCGCAGCGCATCCGTCAAACTCTCGGGCAGAGGTGCAAAGCGGTCCTTATCCCCCTTTCCGCCCCGCACCACGATATACCCATTCCCGAAATCCACGTCCTTGATCCGCAATCGAGCACACTCCGTAACGCGTAATCCGGCTCCATACATCAGATCCGCCATCAAACGTCCCGTCCCCTCCATGCCATCAAGCAGTGTCCGCACCTCCGCCCGCGACAAGACCGTCGGCAAGCGCCGGCTCTGAGGCGCGCGCGCCAGGTCACCCAGCGTGCCCATTTTCCGTCTTAAGACCTTGGCAAACAGGAACTGCAGGGCATTTAGAGCCTGGTTCTGCGTGCTTGAGGAGACCCTCGTACCAACGTCAAATACTCGAGATACTGGCGAGCATCCGCCGTTTCGATCTCGCGGCGCGACTTTGGAGAGGCGAAAATCAAGAACCGCCTCACCCAGTCCAGGTAGGTCTGCTCGGTGCGATACGCGTATCTCTCCGTGCGAAGCATCTCCCTCACAACTTCCAGGAACCCAGCATATCTCGACGGCAATTCTCCAGAATCCGAGCGTTTCAGAAGCTCGCTGGTAGCCGGTCCTCGCGTCGGTGGCGGCACCGCGTCCGCGGCTTGGCTTCTTCCGGCAATCGGCTCGATCCTCTCTGGCCAGTTTGCGGCCCACTTCAGCGGCTCCACCTCCGTAAAGAAGGCTTTCAGGGCTTCGTCCGCCTGACGCGTCTGCCAATCCTTCTTGCCCTCGGCTCTTAATTTCGCCAGGAACTCCTCGACATCCTTCGCCATCGCCTGATTATGTTTGCGCGGCTTGATGAACTTCAGAAATCCCAGAATCCAGCCTCTGCAGTAGTCGTGCATCCTCAGTTCCACACCGGACGCTGTGAGCGCCATTCGAAACCGGACCCACCGATCCTCCCAAGTCTTTGCCGCGCTCGTCCATCGACCATCTTTTACTTCGCTATCGCTCATGAAATACTTCTTTCTCAATCGGGGGGCCGGCAGGTGAGCTGGACGTTGGGTCAGAATGCATTCCTTGATAGTGACCGCGCTTGTGAGATATTTACCCACGTGACCAATCGAGATATCGCCATTGATCTGATTCGGAGACTGCCGGAAAATACTTCTCTTGAGGATATTGCGAAGGAGATAGAGTTCATTGCCGGTGTTCGGGAAGGATTTGAGCAGATTGAGCAAGGTGAGGGGGTGCCTGCTGAGGAAGTCAGGCGGATGATTCCCTCATGGATTACAAGGTAATCATTTCTCCGAGGGCGATCCAAGACCTTAGCCAGATTGTCAGATATATCTCGTTCGATGACCCTAAGGCGGCCGAGCGATTGGGCTATGCGTTGGTTGACGAAGCTCTATCTCTGTCGATGCTGCCTGAGAGAGGACGCCTTGTTCCGGAGTTCAGCGACGGGATTACTCGAGAGATTATTCATGCTCCCTATCGAATCGTTTACCGCGTCGATCACGAGAAAAGAGTGGTTTCAGTATCCAGATTTTGGCATGGCGCACGATTGCTTTAGCACGCGAGAGAATAGACCCAACAAGGCAGTCCACCTAACCACCATGCCTTCGGCACTTCAGGCACGTCGGCTGCGCAGCAGCCTTTGGTGCCAGAATCAGAACGCTTCCCCGCCAAAACGAGGACCGTTCTTGCGGCTCTGTCCTTACCGACAACCCGCGAAAACATGAACGGCAGACACACCGCCCTTTTCAAGACTGCGCGTCCCGCATCCAGGCGCTTCCACAGCCATAAAGTCTAGGCGTCATCCCATGCGTGCGACCATCCAAAAGCTCAACATGACGCTGCCTTACTGCGATGCGCGGAGCGAGAGTGACAGTCTGTTCGTGTTCCGTCCGCCAGCGACGGG
>DASTFK010000286.1:0-2629 GCA_035719945.1 Nitrospira sp. | reverse complement strand
CACACTGGCGGCATATTGAACGCACATTGGGTGTGATTGTGGCCACCGATATCATCATGCCTCAACTCGGCGAAAGCATCGCGGAGGGCACCGTGGTGAAGTGGCTCATTCCCCTTGGCGGCGCGATTGAAAAGGACCAGTCCTTGTTGGAGGTCGAAACGGAAAAAGTTGATCTCGAAGTCCCGTCGCCGGCGACCGGCGTGCTGAACGAGATCCTCGTCAAAGAGGGTGAAACAGTGGCCGTCGGAACACTTTTGGCACGAATCGATAGTGCGCCTCCGGCGGAAGTGATCAGCCGCGTGGGCGGTGTGGTGGTTCGTCCAGTCGACTCGGACGCCGCAGGTGAGGAACATCAGTCTCCTGCCGTTCGGCAGTTGGCAAAAGAACATGGAGTGGACCTTACACATCTGAAAGGGACAGGGGCTGGCGGGCGGGTCACCAAAAAAGATGTGCTCGAATTCGTTGCGCGGAATTCAGCACCTGGTAAGGCGACTGCGGCGAGCGGGGAGCCCTCCATGGGGGAAGAGATCCTCCCCCTCACCCAGATGCGCAAAACCATCGCGGACCGGATGGTCAAAAGCCGACAGATCTCCGCACACGTCAGCACGTTTTTTGAAGCCGACTTTTCCAGCATCGCGTCATTCCGGGCAGGCCGAGATCTGACGTATTTGCCGTTTGTCGTCCGTGCCGTCACGCGCGCCCTCCGCGATGTGCCCATTGTCAATTCGACGTGGGGAGACCAAGGCATCGTCATCAAGAAAGATATTCATGTCGGGATCGCCACCGCGCTGGAAGAGGGATTGCTTGTTCCGGTAGTACGGCATGCCGATCGCAAGGGCCTCACGCAGTTGGCGAAAGAGATCGCGGATCTGGCCGAACGCGCGAGGTCCAAGAAGCTCAGCCCCGATGAGGTGCAGGCCGGGACATTCACCATCACGAACCATGGCGGCTTCGGCAGCCTGTTCAGCACTCCGATTATTCACCAGCCGCAAATTGCCATCCTCGGAGTGGGCGCTGTCCAGAAGCGTGCCGTCGTGGTCAACGAGGCGATTGCGATCAGACCGATGGGGTACCTGAGCCTCTCGTTCGACCACCGGGTCATCGATGGGGCAACGGCGGATCAGTTCATGGCAAAGGTGAAACACTATCTTGAAGACGGTCACTGGGAGCAGATCTTGTGAAACCATCATTGAATGCCGTCATTGTCAGTGCCGTGCGAACTCCAATGGGTAGTTTCAACGGCGTCTTTAGCTCCGTACCGGCGCCGAAATTGGGCAGCGTCGCCATTGCCGGGGCGCTCCAGCGGGTTCGCGTGTCCCCGGAGAGTGTGGATGGCGTCTATATGGGGTGCGTGCTCAGCGCCGGCCTCGGCCAGGCTCCAGCAAGACAGGCATCGATTGGAGCAGGAATCCCGCAGTCGGTCGGTGCCGTGACGGTCAACAAGGTCTGCGGCTCGAGCATCCAGACGGTCATCATGGCCGCACACGCCGTTGCACTTGGCGAGGCGAAGATCATCGTGGCAGGCGGGATGGAGAACATGACGCGCGCTCCCTATCTTCTCGAGAACGCGCGTCAGGGTTACAAGCTTGGTCATAAAGAAGTGGTGGATAGTCTCATCAAAGACGGATTATGGGATGTCTACAACAATTTCCATATGGGCGACGGCGGCGAGTTGTGCGCAAGTAAATACCAACTGACCCGACAGCAGGTCGACGAATTTGCATTGGAAAGTTATCGGCGCGCGCGTGAAGCCATGGCGTCTGGCGCATTCAAACGAGAGATCGTGTCGGTCGACGTGCCGCAGCGCAAAGGTCCGGCTGTGACGGTTTCCGACGACGAGGAGCCCAATCGAGCCGATCTCCGCAAGATGCGCGACTTGAAGCCCGCGTTCCAGGAGAAGGGCATTTTGACCGTCGGCAATTCGCCTTCCTGTAACGATGGAGCTGCGGCGCTCCTGATCATGGCTGAAGGGGAGGCTGCGCATCTTGGGCTCACCCCGATGGCGCGGATCGTCGGTTATGCCGGAGCCGCGCTTGCGCCCGAGTGGTTCACGATCGCCCCGATCGAGGCGATCAAACTCGTGCTCAAGACAACAGGCTTGACGATTGGCGACATCGATCTGTTCGAAATCAACGAAGCATTTTCGGCCGTCTCCCTCGCCATCAACCGCGAACTGGGCCTCGACGACAAGAAGGTGAATGTGAACGGCGGTGCCGTTGCACTCGGGCATCCGATCGGTGCGACCGGCGCCCGGATCCTCACGACGCTGCTTCATGCCATGGAAGCGCGCGGCGCGAGACGGGGATTGGCTAGCCTGTGCATCGGCGGCGGAGAAGCGTTGGCGATGATCGTGGAGAGGTAACTGGAAGGGCGACAGGTCGATCATGCAGTTCGACGATATCAAGAGCATCGGCGTCGTGGGTGCGGGCCAGATGGGCCGGGGAATCGCGCAAGTCTGCGCGACTGCCGGCTATCATGTGCTGCTCATGGACGTCGCCGAGCCGCTGTTAGCCGGGGCCGTCTCCAAGATACGCGCCAGCCTTGATCGCGCCATTGAACGTGGCTTGCAGTGCCAGACCGAAGAGGTACTGGCACGGATCCAACCGGTGGTGCAGATCGATCGATTGCG
>DASTFK010000285.1:0-8803 GCA_035719945.1 Nitrospira sp. | reverse complement strand
CGCGGTCTTCCGCATCCGCCTGACCGGCTAACGATAGATTTCTGAGCCTGTTCGTTTGAACTCTTCCGCCTTTTCCTTCATGCCGATTTGGATCGCCTGCTGCTCGCTCACCTGTTTGCTGGCGGCATATTCGCGCACGTCTTGCGTAATTTTCATGGAGCAGAAGTGCGGTCCGCACATGCTGCAGAAATGCGAAACTTTGGCTGCATTATCTGGCAGCGTTTCGTCGTGAAAATCTTTGGCTGTCTCGGGGTCTAGCGAGAGGTTGAACTGGTCCTCCCAGCGGAATTCGAATCGCGCTTTGGAAAGCGCATTGTCTCTGATCTGCGCGCCGGGGTGCCCCTTTGCGAGGTCTGCGGCATGCGCGGCAATTTTGTACGTGATCACACCCGCCTTCACGTCTTCGCGGTCCGGCAGACCGAGATGCTCTTTGGGCGTGACGTAACAGAGCATGGCACACCCGTACCAGCCGATCATCGCCGCGCCAATCCCGGAGGTGATGTGGTCGTACCCTGGTGCAATATCGGTCGTGAGCGGCCCAAGGGTGTAGAAGGGCGCTTCATGGCATTCCTTGAGCTGTTTCTCCATGTTGACCTGGATCATGTGCATGGGCACATGGCCGGGGCCCTCAATCATGACCTGGACGTCATGCGCCCAAGCAATCTTGGTCAGCTCGCCCAAGGTTTCGAGTTCGGCAAACTGCCCTTCGTCGTTCGCGTCTGCGATCGAGCCGGGCCGGAGGCCGTCGCCCAAGCTGAACGACACGTCGTAGGCTTTCATGATCTCGCAAATCTCTTCGAAGTGCGTATAGGCGAAGTTCTCCTGATGGTGCGAGAGGCACCACTTGGCATGGATCGATCCGCCGCGAGAGACGATCCCAGTCATGCGGTTGGCCGTCATCGGCACGTAGGCCAGCCGGACGCCCGCATGGATCGTAAAGTAATCGACACCCTGCTCGGCCTGTTCGATCAACGTGTCCCGGTAGATCTCCCAGGTGAGCTCTTCGGCCTTGCCGCCGACTTTTTCGAGCGCCTGATAGATCGGCACGGTGCCGATAGGCACCGGCGAGTTGCGGATGATCCATTCACGGGTTTCATGGATGTTTTTGCCGGTCGAGAGGTCCATGACTGTATCGGCGCCCCAGCGCGTCGACCAGATCATCTTTTCGACCTCTTCTTCAATAGAGGAACTGACGGCCGAGTTTCCGATGTTCGAATTGATTTTCACCAGGAAATTGCGGCCGATGATCATCGGCTCGGTCTCCGGATGGTTGATGTTGGCAGGGATGATCGCACGGCCTCGCGCGACCTCGTCTCTCACAAACTCCGGCGTAATGGATTTCGGGATGTTCGCTCCCCAGGCCTGTCCAGGGTGCTGTGCGACGCCTCCGCCATGACCGTTGCGTGACGCCAGCTCGCGGGCAACTTCACGCGATTGATTCTCACGGATGGCTATGAATTCCATTTCAGGCGTTACCATCCCCCGGCGCGCGTAATGCAGTTGGGTGACGTTGCGGCCAGGCTTTGCGCGCAGCGGTTCGCGGATATGTTGAAAGCGCAGATCGCTGAGCTTGGGATCTGCGGCGCGCAAACGTCCATATTCCGAAGTCACATCGGGTAGTTGCTCCACGTCGCCCCGTGAGAGGATCCACTCTCGCCTGAGCGCCGAGAGTCCCATGCGCAGGTCGATCTTCACCGAAGGGTCCGTATAGGGCCCCGACGTGTCGTAGACGACAATCGGGTCATTGGGAACCGGGGCACCGCCATTCATCGATTTCGTCGGCGTCAGGGTAATTTCCCGCATCGGTACCCGCACGGCGGGATGCCTGCCTTCGACGAAGATCTTGTGCGAAGCGGGTAACGGTTGGGTGGTGATCCCGGGAGCGGAGGTGTGGCCGCTGGTCGTCATGGGAGATCCTTTCATCGGATCGTGAACGATTACGGTGCGGGCAATAAAAAAGCCGCACCTCGCAGGGCGAGAGCGCGGCTGAGTCCGGTGTCAACGGTTAATCCGCTTCCCTACGCTGGTATTACCCAGGTCAGGTTCCAAGGGTCATCCGATTGCTCGGATTCTCAGCCTTGTGGCGCCCCTAGCTCTGGAACTCGATGGTATCGCCCGCTTCCCATGAAGTCAACGGGTTAATAGGCCTAGGGCCGCATGGCACCGAATGGTCCAAGGCAAGAGGCCTTCTGCGCGGGCGCGTTTCATTGATTGGTCAAGGATGCGTGTCGTACAATGCACGTTCTACAGAGTAAACCCGAGGCGCCTTGTGAACAGCGTTTCGACACTACCAAGACCCGTCACTGACTATCAGCCGATCTCCCCTGAGCAACTGTTCCGCCGCATTGCCGATGCCAAACGGGCGCTGGGCGAGCAAGTGATGGTGCTCGGGCATAACTATCAACGGGATGAAGTCATCGAGCATGCGGACTTCCGCGGCGATTCGCTGCTGCTTTCGAAGCTGGCGGCCGAACGGTCCGAGCGGCCCTATGTCGTGTTCTGCGGGGTTCACTTCATGGCCGAAACTGCCGATATCCTGAGCCGAAGCAACCAGACGGTCATTCTGCCCGACATGGCGGCCGGCTGCTCGATGGCCGACATGGCGGCGATCGAACAAGTCGACCAGTGTTGGGAGACGCTCGGCCGCATTGTGCCGGTCGAAGAGACGGTGATGCCGGCGGTCTACGTGAATTCAGCGGCCGTGCTCAAGGCGTTCTGCGGGGAGCATGGAGGCATTACCTGTACTTCGTCCAACGCCAAAGCCGTCATCGAATGGTGCTGGGCCCGGCGCGAGAAAATTCTCTTCTTCCCCGACGAACATCTCGGCCGCAATACCGCCAACAAGATGGGCCTTCCGCGTGAACAGATGATCGTCTGGGATCCATTTCAGCCGAACGGCGGCAATACCCGGGAAGCGATCTTGAGGGCGAAACTCATTCTGTGGAAAGGGCATTGCAGCGTCCATCAAATGTTTCAGGCGGTCCATGTCGATCATTTCCGCAAGCAGTATCCGGCCGGCAAGGTCATTGTGCACCCCGAATGTCATGAGGATGTCGTGAACCGGGCGGATCTGGCGGGGTCTACAGAATTCATCATCAAGACCGTCACGGCTGCACCGGCCGGCTCCGTATGGGCGGTAGGGACCGAACTCAATCTGGTCAATCGCTTGAAGCGCGACCTGACGGACAAAAAAGTTTTCTTCCTCTCGTCGACGGTGTGCCAGTGTGCGACCATGTTTCGGATCGACGCCGCACACCTCTGCTGGGCGATGGAGAATCTCGCGGACGGTCATGTGGTGAACCACATCGTCGTGCCGGATGATGAGAAGCGCTGGGCGAGAATCGCTTTGGATCGAATGATGTCGGTGAGCTGAGCCGGCAGCGTAAAGCCCTTACCGTTCCCGCAAAAGGACTGGTGCGTTTCACCTCCATTCCGGTATATTCCTGTCCAGTTGCACTAGAGCCTCCACTTCAACTCTCCGAGCTGCGTTGATCGCTGAAGGCTGACCGCTGGGTCCCCGTGGAATCATGGACTACAAGTCGACGCTGAATCTCCCCAAAACCGACTTCCCGATGAAGGCCAATCTGCCGCAGCGGGAACCCGAGTTGCTCGCCTGGTGGGATCAGGTCCGGCTCTATGCGCGCATTCAAGAGACAGGCAAAGGGCGGCCGCGCTACCTGCTGCACGACGGCCCGCCCTATGCCAACGGGCGCATCCACATCGGCCATGCCCTCAATAAGATTCTGAAAGACATCATCGTGAAGTCGAAAACCATGGCCGGGTTTCATGCCCCCTACGTGCCGGGGTGGGACTGTCATGGACTGCCGATCGAACATCAGGTGTTGAAAGATTTGGGTGAAAAGAAGCATTCCCTTGATGCCATGGCCATCCGAAAACTCTGTCGCCAGTATGCAGAGAAGTTCCACAACATCCAGCGTGAAGAGTTTCAGCGATTGGGCGTGCTCGGCGACTGGGAGAACCCGTACCTGACGATGCAGCCTGCCTATGAGGCGACGATCGTGCGTGAGTTTGGAAAATTCGTCGAAGGCGGCGGAGTCTACAAAGGATTGAAACCGGTCCTTTGGTGTACCCAGGACCAAACGGCATTGGCGGAGGCGGAAGTCGAGTACGAGGACCATGTCTCGCCGTCGATCTATGTGAAATTCCCTGTGGCGGGCGGTTCGGCTGCAGTCGCTGCCAAGTTTCCAACGGTGAAACTTCCTCCCGACGTCACATCAGTGTCGGTTCTCATCTGGACGACAACGCCGTGGACGTTGCCGGCCAACCAGGCTGTCTGCCTTCATCATGATATCGACTATGCCTTCGTCCAGGTCGGATCGGAAGTCTTGATTCTCGCGGAAAAACTTCTGGATGCCGTGGCGAAGGCTTGTAAGCTCGAAGAGCACCGTGTCGCCGCCGTAAAAAAGGGCGGCGAAGGATTCGAAGGGTTGGAGACCCAGCGGCCGCTGACGACCGGTCTGTCACCAGTGCTTCTCGGGGATTTCGTCACGCTGGAGCAAGGTACAGGCTGTGTCCATATCGCACCAGGGCACGGCATGGAAGACTACCTGCTCGTCCTGGACCACAACGCGAAAGCGTCACCGGGGGAACGGCTTGAAATTCTGGCGCCTGTCGATGATGCGGGCCGGTTTACGGATGCGGTTCATGATTTTGCGGGGCAGCATGTTTTCAAAGCCAACCCGGCGATCGTCGACGTGCTCCGATCAAAAGGCCGGCTCCTGGGCCATGGGTCTTTGGCCCATTCCTATCCCCACTGCTGGCGTTGCAAGACTGCCGTGATCTTCCGGGCGACAGAGCAGTGGTTCGTCTCGATGGACATCAACGATCTACGCAAGCACGCCTTGGCGGAGATCAATCGCGTCAGATGGATTCCGCCCTGGGGGAAAGACCGGATCAACGGGATGATCGCCAATCGTCCCGACTGGTGTCTCTCGCGGCAACGGGTGTGGGGCGTGCCGATTCCCGGTTTTACGTGTAGCTCGTGCCGCCGGGTGCTGGCTGATCCGGTGGTGATCGAGCATGTTGCCTCGATCATGGATCAGAAGGGAGCCGATGTCTGGTTCACACAGCCAGCGGCGGCGTTGTTGCCGCCGGGGACCTCCTGTGCCCAGTGCGGCGGCACCGACTTCGAAAAAGAGCGGGACATCCTGGACGTCTGGTTCGAATCAGGTGTCAGTTACGCGGCGGTGCTCAAGCCTTGCAAATGGTGGCCGGCCGATCTCTACCTCGAAGGCTCGGATCAGCATCGAGGATGGTTTCACAGCGCCTTGTTATCAGGTGTCGTGACCGATCGCCGGGCTCCTTACGAGGCGGTGCTGACGCACGGCTTTGTGTTGGATGGGCAGGGCAAGAAAATGTCCAAGTCGGCCGGCAACGTTGTGGCGCCGCAAGACGTCATCAAGCAATCAGGCGCAGAAATTCTTCGTCTCTGGGTCTCGGCGCAGGATTACCGGGATGACGTGCGCATTTCACCAGAGATCCTCAACCATCTCATCGAGGCCTACCGGAAAATCCGCAACACCTGCCGCTTTGTGCTCAGCAATCTCTATGATTTCGATCCCGCGCGGCACCGCGTCCCCTATGCGCAACTGCCCGAACTCGATCGCTGGGCGCTCATGCGGCTGGAGGATCTGAAAGCCCGAGTGCGTCGCGCCTATGAGGAATTTGAATTTCACGCGATTTATCATGCGCTGAATAATTTCTGCTCTGTCGATATGAGCGCGGTCTACCTCGACATTCTCAAGGACCGGCTCTATACCTTCCGCGCCGACTCGCCGGCACGTCGGGGCTCGCAAACCGTGCTGTACGAGATCATTCTAAGCATGACCAAGCTCATGGCGCCAATCTTGAGCTTTACGGCTGACGAGATCTGGCGGGCGCTTGCCGGTCAGTTTGGTGCTTCCCTGGAGGCCGAGAGCGTGCATTTGACGATATTTCCTGAGGCCAAGCAGGAGTGGCAGGATCCGGGGCTGATGAAAAGTTGGGATCGGCTTCTGGAGGTTCGCACAGCAGTGCAAGCCGCTCTCGAAGAGCAGCGCCGCAATAAGGTGATCGGATCTTCTCTCGAAGCTGTCGTCGAGATACAGGCCAATCCGGACACGTACGGATTTCTCACGACCTATGAGAGCGACTTGTCCGCCTTGTTTATCGTGTCGGGAGCGAAGCTCAAAGAGGTCCATCATTTGCCCGAGCAGCCTGATGTTCTGGTGACCGTATCGAAGGCAACGGCGAAGAAATGCGAGCGCTGCTGGAACTATCGCGAGGCGGTCGGGAGCAATGCGGCGCATCCGACGCTCTGCGACCGTTGCGTGGAGGCTCTGCAGTGAAGAAAGGCTCCCGTTATCTGCTTCTGGCGCTGATCGCTGTCACGGTGATCATCCTCGATCAAGCCACGAAATACTGGATCACGCAGTCGATGCGACTCCATGAGTCGATTCCCATCATCCCGAATCTTTTTAGCTTCACCTACATCCGCAATCCCGGCGCGGCGTTCGGGCTGTTGGCCGGCAGCAGCAATGCGTTTCGCACCGTGTTTTTCGGCGTCACGTCCCTGTTTGCCCTGGCGCTGCTGGGAACGATTTTGGTGCGATTGCCCGAAAGGGATTGGATTGGGCAAGTCAGCATCGCCGGAATCCTCGGGGGAGCAATCGGAAATCTGATCGACCGTCTGCGGTTCGGCGAAGTGATCGATTTTCTGGATGTCTATGTGGAGTCCTACCATTGGCCCGCGTTCAACGTTGCGGACTCGGCGATCAGCGTCGGCGTCGTCTGCCTGATCATTCACTTCGCGTTCGAACGGAAAGACGCGCCGCTTCCCGCGCCGGATACTCCTCCGCCGACAGGCTATTGAACTGGATCCTCAGTGAGCGAAAGCCTCAGCTAGAAGCCGAACACGTACAGCACGACCAGTCCCATGACAATTCGATAGTACGCAAAAGGGCGCAAACTGTGACGCTTCACGAACGTCAGAAAGGCGGCGATGACGATCCAGGCGACGAGAAAGGACACGAGGAGCCCGACGCCGAGCGCCAGAAAATCCTCGGAGCGAAAGACGTCGCGGGCCTTCCACATTTGGTAACACGTGGCGATGATGAGCGTGGGGAGGGCGAGAAAAAACGAATATTCCGTCGCGACTTTCCGGTCAAGACCGACCAGTAACCCGCCGATGATCGTCGACCCCGAACGCGACATGCCCGGGATGAGTGCGGCGCACTGTGCCAGGCCGATGAAGACGGCATCCCGAAATCCCACCTGCTCGAGCTGTTGAACGGTCACCGGCGTACGTCGTGCTTCGACGATGAGAATGATAATGCCGCCGATCACGGAGGTGATGGCCACCGTCTGGGGGCTGAACAGATGGGCTTTGATCCAGCCGTGCGTCACGAAACCAATCAGGCCGGCCGGGAGGAATGCGGCTCCTAATCCGATCAAAAACCACAGGTGTGGGTGCAAGGCCATGGAATGGCGCAGCAGGACGGACCACGATGTGTGGGCCGGACTGTGCAGAAATTTCCTCAAATCCGCCTGTTCACCGACCGCCCGGGAGAGCAGAGTTTTGAGTTTTTCCCGTTCATACGCCACGACGGCGAGGATGGCACCCAGTTGAATGGAGATTTCGGCGTTGGCGGCGACCTCTCCTGTGAATCCCAAAGCGTGGCCGGCCAAGATGAGGTGGCCGGTGGAAGAGACCGGCAGAAATTCTGTCAGTCCTTCGACGATGCCGAGAATCACCGCAAGGGCCGGGCCCCATTCATTCATAGGACGTCCATGGTGGGTGAAAGGCGCAGGTGGTACACGCAGGTCCCTGGCATAATCACAAAGTGCCGGGGATCCGTCAAGGGAGCGACGAAAGTGTGAACCGGCGGCCGTCCCAAATTGTATTGACAACAGATGTTGTATTGACAAAGGATGGGGCTTGGCATACACAGAAGACGAGATCGGGAACCTCCGGCGGCCGTGTCGATAAGCCGGTGGCTTCACTGCATTCCATGCCTATCGTGACGAGGGAAGGGGAGGTCCGCATGAATCGTGTGTGGATGGCGGCAGTCATCATAGCAGGGACTATGACCATGGCCGGTTGCGTCTCTGACCGGAAGTACCAGGAGGCCCTGGCCGAGACTGAGTCCGCCAAGACGGAATTAGCCACCACGCGGGCCCAGAAGAGCGCACTCGAACAGCAGGTCAAAACGCTCAAAGATCTCAATGTGAAATTCGGCAACGAAGCGCAGGCGGCTCGCGACGAGCTGGACCGCATCCAGTATGGCCGCGATAAGGAACGTGGAAGCGCCGAAGGCCGGACCAAGGAGCTTGAAGAGCGGGTGAAGCAGCTCGCGGCCCAGAATCGGTCATTGCGGCTGGAATATGAAGACACGAAGCGCCACAACGAGACCTTGAAGTCACTGGTCGCGCGCTATCAAAAGGAATTAAAAGACCAGTCCCGTTCTGCCGGCGGAAGTCTGGCTCCAACCATGCCGCCGCCTCCCGGTGGTTCTGGTGCGCCGGCCCCGTCCGCTGCCGCTCCGGCCGGTGGAATTATGAATGTGAACCGGGCTTCCTCAAGCGAAATGGTGCTGCTGTTGGGGCTGCCGAAGGACGTGGCCGATCGAATCGTCAGTAATCGCCCGTACAAGGTGAAAGGCGAGCTCGTGGCTAAGAACGTCGTGCCCAAGGAGACGTTCGACATGATCAAGGATCGGATCAGCGTCAGTCCGTAGCCGGAAACCCTTGAGGTCTTGCTGGACGCTAGCCGCTCCACGATGTGAATTCTGGCAGGCCGGCCGCC
>DASTFK010000284.1:0-2158 GCA_035719945.1 Nitrospira sp. | reverse complement strand
GGTCATAGAGAGGCTGGATTAGCGTCGGAACTCACCACGGCTTCTGAAATTGAGATGGCTAAGCCCGGCACCAAAGTGGCCGAGCTGCACTGCCTTGTCGGTAACGACAGGGCGCGGCGCTTCTACGAGCGCATGTCCTGGCAGCATGGCGGCGAAATACAAAAGCAGATGTTGGGCAGCCACGGCTTGGTCGGTGTGGCGTTCTGGCGAATGACCAAGCAGCTTGTGACTTGATCTGCACGGCGCCCACTTCCGAATCTGGCACTTATTCACCGTTCGCGGCATTGCATACGTTCGTCCGGTTGGAGGGAAGTCTTGCGCTGTCGGCCACCTAACGCGCAGGCGTGCTGTTGACCTATGCGGAACCGGGCGCCAACTCAGCTTGCCGCTTTTGGGTACCTCCGCTTAGTGTGAAAGCAGACGTAGGGGGCGCAGCCAAATGGTGGCGAAGATCATCTTGGAGAAGCTTGGTTGGTGTTGATGCGGCAAAAGGCCGAGATCTAGGGGCTAGAATCGCATCGCAGTCCCAGGCGCCGGGATTGGTGTATGCCTTGTCCCCAACGTCGTCAGGCTGCTTAGTTGCCGATCACACCGAATATCGCGGATCGGAGACCGCCATGCCCCACGGGCGGGCGACGGAAACCGGCAGAGCATACTTCTAGCGGTCTATAGATGAACGGTATTGCAATCAGCCAGAGCGACTAGATGTCATCGACGGTTGCTATCGTGGGCGGCGGCATCGGGGGACTCGCGGCTGCGGGTTTTCTGCATAAAGCTGGGCTCAACGTCACTGTGTACGAGCAAGCGGTGGAGCTGAAAGAAGTCGGTGCTGGCGTGGTGGTCTCTCCCAACGCGATGCGCCTTCTGCGGCGACTCGGCGAGCTGGACCGATTTCTCGGGGCAGCCGTTCCGATCGAAACTGGCTGGGAGTTCCGTCGCTGGCAGGACGGGAGCGTGCTTTCTTCGGAAGAGATGAGCCGGAGCGAGGAGCTCTACGGGGAGTCGTCCTATTTTATCCACCGCGCCGATCTGCTCGAGACCGTCCGTGGGGCCGTGCCGGTCGGGCTGGTGCATCTGGGCGCACGGTGTACGGGCATTGACCTCCGGCCAGACGGAGCCATTTTGCATTTTGCCGGCGGCTCCAACTCGCTGGCGGATGTCGTCATCGGCGCGGACGGCGTCCATTCGACTATCCGCGGGGCGGTGGTGACGCCCGGCCCTGCGGCGTATTCGGGGATGTGCGCATTCCGCGCTCTGGTACCAGCAGAGCAGGCACCCATCTTCGCGAGGCGCCCCGTTCATACCCTTTGGCTAGGCCCGGACCACCATCTCGTCCATTACCCCGTATCGGCAGGCCGCAAGATCAATATTGTAGCGTTCGCTCCAGCCAGAGAATTCAGGGACGAATCCTGGAGCACATTCGCAACTGTCGACGAACTGGCAGCCGAATTCCGCGGCTGGGACCCGCGCCTGCTTGAATTGATTGCGCATGCGGGCAGGCCCGGGCGATGGGCACTGGTCGATCGTGCGCCGCTCACGAGGTGGAGCAAGGGCAGGGTCACGTTGCTCGGTGACGCCGCGCACGCGATGTTTCCTTTCTACGCGCAGGGGGCCGCCCAGGCGATCGAAGACGCAGCCGCTCTTGCACTGTGCCTGTCGGTGCATCGAGACGATCCAGAGCTTGCTCTCGATGTCTACCAGAGAGTGCGAATCCCCCGAGCAGGCCGCATCCAGCAACTCAGCCACAGCCGCAAGGACATCAATCACCTGCCGGATGGCCCTGAACAGCAACGGCGAGACGCCGAACTCTGTAAGGGCGACGCATTGGTGCGCAGCGGCTGGATCTACGCGTACGATGCCGAGGATGCAGCTCGGCAGGCGCTGTCCAAGAGTTGACGGATGGTCTTGTCGAGGACGGACGGTATTGGCACAAACTCACCGTTCTGATGCTGCATGGATTTCTTACATTGGCCACGCATTCCAACACAGGACGTTGTCACGCCGATGCCCAACACCCGCCTCCGGATAGTGACGCTACCAGGTGACGGTATCGGTCGTGAGATCGTGCCACCCGCCGTGCACCTTCTCAGCCTGGTCGAGAAACGGCTCGGCGGGTTTACGTTGGAGTTTGAGGAACGGCTCGATATGGGTGCGTTCT
>DASTFK010000283.1:0-3249 GCA_035719945.1 Nitrospira sp. | reverse complement strand
CGCCTTGGATCGCGGCGCCGATGGCCACCACCTCGTCGGGGTTCACGCCCCGGTGTGGTTCCTTGGCGAAGAAGTCTTTCACGACTTGGATGACCTTGGGCATGCGAGTCATTCCGCCGACCAGCACGACTTCATTGATGTCCCGGCCCGAGACGCCGGCGTCGCCCAGCGCCTTGCGGCAGGGTTCAACGGTCCGCTGGATCAGGTCGTCGACCAGCTGTTCCAGCCGGGAACGGGTCAATTTGATGACCATGTGCTTGGGGCCGCTCGCGTCCGCCGTAATGAACGGCAGATTGATCTCTGTCTCTTGCGCGGAGGACAGTTCGATCTTCGCCCGTTCGGCCGATTCTTTCAGCCGCTGGAGCGCCATGCGATCCTTGCGCAGATCAATACCCTGATCCTTCCTGAATTCATCGACGAGCCAATCCATCACGCGGAGATCGAAATCGTCGCCGCCCAGGTACGTGTCTCCATTGGTGGATTTGACTTCGAAGACCCCTTCGCCGATTTCGAGCACGGAGACGTCGAAGGTGCCGCCGCCAAGGTCGTAGACCGAAATCCGCTCGTCCTTTTTCTTGTCGAGCCCATACGCCAACGAGGCTGCCGTCGGCTCATTGATGATGCGCAGGACGTTCAATCCAGCGATTTGGCCGGCGTCCTTGGTCGCTTGCCGCTGGCTGTCGTCGAAATAGGCGGGGACGGTGATGACGGCTTCCGTCACCTTCTCGCCGAGGTAATCCTCTGCGGTCTGGCGCATTTTCTGGAGGATCATGGCGGAGATTTCCGGGGGACTATAGCTCTTGCCGCGCAGCTCCACATGGGCGTCGCCGTTGTCCGCTTCAACCACCTTATACGGCAGCCGCTTCAGCGCATCCTGCACTTCCTTGCTGCGGAATTTCCGGCCCATGAGACGCTTCACGGAGAAGATGGTGTTCTCCGGATTCGTAATGGCTTGGCGTTTCGCGATCTGGCCGACGAGCCGTTCACCCTTGTCGGTGATCGCGACGACCGATGGAGTCGTGCGGGCGCCTTCCGCATTGGCAATCACAACGGGATCGCCGCCGCTCATGACGGCGACGCAGGAATTTGTCGTGCCTAAATCGATGCCGATGACCTTACCCATGATGTACTCCTTCCTCTCCGCACGCTGTTCAGTTTTCGTTGTCTGTTCCGTTCGAATCGGATCCTGCCCCGGATGACACCGTCACCATGGCAGGCCTAAGGATCCGGTCGTGTAGCCGGTAGCCCCGTTGAAACTCTTCGACGACATGGTTGTCCGGTACCTGCGTCGACGGCACCGACGCGACGGCCTGATGGCCGGACGGATCAAACGGCTGGCCCATGGTCGCGATGGACTGGACGCCGAACTTGCCGAGGACCCCCTGCAACTGCTTCAGGGTGAGATCAACGCCCGTGACCAGTCCCTCGTATGACTTATTGTCCTTTGCGGCCTTGATCGCCCGTTCCAAATTGTCGACGACCGGCAGCAGTTCCCTCAGGATCTGCTCATTTCCGAACCGGATCTGGTCCCGCTGATCCCGCTGGGCAAGCCGCTTATAGTTGTCGAACTCGGCCGCCAGCCGGAGATACTTGTCGTTGAGCGACTTCAACTCCTCATCCTTGGCCGTTGAGACCTCAGAGGGAGCGGAAGCAGATTCACCGTCTAAGTCTTCGAATGTATTGGGATTGCGTTCTTCGTCCGCCACGATTTGTCCTGTTACTTTTGCCAGATAGACACCCGTGACTATAAAGTCAACAGGAGCCCGCAAAATTAATTACTTATACGAGAAAGGGGCTAGACCCACGTGAGGATAGGCGAGCCGCCGGTTGCCCGACGATAGAGCAGTGCAAGACCTTCCAGGGTCAGCAACGGTTCAATGGTCTGAATGGAGGCGGTTTCTTTGGCGATGATGTTGCTCAATCCACCAGTAGCGATCACATACGCGGAGCGTCCGAGTTCCTGTTCGATCCGTCTCACCAGGGTGTCGACAAGGCCGGCATAGCCGAAGAGGAGGCCGGACTGAATACTGCTTCCCGTGTCGGTCCCGATCACGGTCTTGGGTCTGGTCAGCTCAACTTTCGAAAGCTTCGCCGCGCGGGCGAAGAGCGCTTCGGCTGAAATCCCCAGGCCCGGAGCAATGACCCCTCCCAGATATTCCGCCTCTTTGGTGACGGCGCAGAAGGTTGTGGCGGTGCCGAAGTCCACGATGATCAGGTCACGCCGGTATTTGTGATAAGCCGCGGCGGCATTGACGAGCCGATCGCTGCCGATTTCCTTGGGATTGGGATAGCGAATGGTCAGCCCCGTATCGGATTCCGATGTCACGATCAACGGCTGCTGGCGGAAGTATTGCTCGATCAGCGTCTCGAACGTGGCGGTGAGCGTCGGGACCACGCAGGACATGATGGCGCCTGAGGTCTGAGCCGGAGCGAGACCCGCGGAGGTCAACAGATTTGTGAAGAGGATTCCATACTCGTCGGCAGTGGTCTTCGCATCGGTGGCGAGGCGCCAATGCGCTTTCAGCACCGGACCATCGTAAATGCCCAACACGACGTTGGTGTTTCCGATATCAACGACCAGCAGCATGGGCGATATTCTACCGGGGTCGGTGTGGATTTCGCCACCGAAAGCTTCATCGGAGGTGCACGATGTCGGCGGCTCGAAGCTGTCGGACTGTTGGGGGCGACGTGCCCAAAGATGGCTGAACCAGCGTCAAGGAGCCGTCTTGCTCGATGGCGTCGGCCACTCCGATATACTCCTTGCCATCAGCCAGCACGGCTTTCACGGTTTTCCCAATCGTCGTGCAGCGCCGCCGATACGCGAGCGCGATCGATTCCGAGCCACGTGACAGGAACTCCTCCAGACAGGATTCCAGTTCGATCAGGAGCTGCGCGGCAAGGCGGTTCCGATCGATGAAGCCGCCGGTTTCATGCCGGATAGTGGTGGCGATGTGTCGTAACTCGTCGGGGAAATCCTCCGGTACGCCGTTCACGTTGATGCCGATGCCGATGACTTGAAAAGGTCCGGCTCCTGCCGAGGCTCCGCTTTCACAGAGAATTCCTCCCACCTTGCGTTCGTTGATGAGAAGATCATTCGGCCATTTGACGGCAATCGGCACCGCGCTGACGATGTCGATGGCCTCAGCCGCACCCAAGGCAGCCATCAACGGCAACCACGAGAGCCAGGCCGCCAGACGTGAGGCATCAATCGTGGTTCGGGTGACCAGGGACCCGTAAAGGTTTACGCCT
>DASTFK010000282.1:0-7795 GCA_035719945.1 Nitrospira sp. | reverse complement strand
CAGCTGGAGATTCCGCATCGCAACGCTCCTGCCCCTGCACCGCATGGGCCACGTCATGCGGCAATGGCCGAGGTACAGTCCACTTCGACGGCGACGCTGCGGCGGAAAAGATGCACCGACAACACTAGAAGCCCTTTGCTGGCGCGTCGGTCTACGAGAATGCCTTCCACGCCCACAAGTGGCCCCTCGCTGATGCGCACTCGCTGGCCGGTCTGCAGGTATGGATAGGGGGAAGCCGGCAATTCGGAGTTCACGAGGGCACGGATGGCATCGATCTCGACTTCCGGAATCTCTCCTGGACAGCCGTCTTGTCCTCCCAGCACACCGACCAACCCTCTCGCTTTGAGCAGCTCCACATAGCGAGAGCCGCTCAACACGTCGCGCACAAACAGATAGCCCGGAAACAACGGGCGGCGAATCCGGTGCTTCACACCGGCACGCCACGACCACACACCGATCGTCGGAAGGAAAACTTCGAACCCTCGGGCGTCGAGCTGTCCCCTCACAAGTTGCTCGCAATGGCTGTGGGTCCATAGGGCGTACCATTGAGGCTGATGTTCGCCGACGTTGGATGTCTTTACGTGCGGCTTGTCGGCCGTCGCGAGAAGTGAAAAGGCTCCGCCCCCTTCGGTTTGGCCATGGTTCCCCATTCCGAACCTCCATTGCCTTTGATCCGCAGGCCGCCATTCCTGTCGTACACAAATCTTGTACAAGAATCGTGACGGCTGCGCCTTTGTCGATCCGCTCGGCAGTTGCCTAGCCGGCCGGTCTTTTCTCCCCTGTTCTCGCCACAGTATCGAATGCATCCAAGCACGACCATCCGTGAAATCACTGAAACTGCCGGGGAGAATCGTGGAGGGCATATCAGGAGAACTGCTGAGCGAGCATCAAGGGACTAAGCGAGCAGGAGCCAGGGTCGGGGACGGTGGGCCGGCTAGAAGTTCCCCTAGTTCGAGTCAGGACGGCAGTTCGCCATAGTAAAGCATCTCACCTCGCGCACGTGCTTTTATAGAAAGGATCACCCACATGAAGATCGCTCAGTTGTCTCCGCTCTGGGAAAGTGTGCCCCCGCAGCTGTACGGCGGGACCGAACGGATCGTGTCCTACCTGACCGAGGAACTCGTACGTCAAGGCCATGAGGTCACGCTGTTCGCAAGCGGAGACTCCAAAACAGCCGCCCAACTTCAGGCAGGCTGTCCCCGTGCGCTTCGACTCCACGACACCAGTCTGATCAATCGTGATGCCCCCTTGCTCCTCATGCAGGAGCGGGCGCTGGGCGCTGCCTCCGGCGAATACGACATCATCCACTCCCATCTGGATTTTTTGAGCTTTCCCTTGAGCCGTCGCGCTCACGCGCCGGTCGTGACCACACTGCACGGGCGCTTGGACTTGCCGGAATTGCAACCGATCTTCAACGAGTACGCCGAAATGCCCGTGGTGTCCATTTCCAACGCCCAACGAAAACCCTTGCCGCAAGCAAATTGGGCGAGCACCGTGTATCACGGCATTCCGAAGAACTTATACTCGCCGCACGACCGGCCGGGATCCTATTTGGCGTTTCTTGGACGCATCTCGCCCGAGAAATGCCCCGATCACGCCATCGAAATCGCAAAGCGCGTCGGCATCCCGCTGCGCATCGCCGCGAAGGTCGATCCTGCAGACGAGGCCTATTTCAAGCAGAAGATCGAGCATCTCATGGATCACCCATTGATCGAATACGTCGGCGAAATCAACGACGCCGAAAAAAATGATTTTCTGGGCGAGGCGATCGCACTCCTCTGCCCCTACGATTGGCCGGAGCCGTTCGGGCTCGTTTTGATCGAGGCCATGGCCTGCGGCACACCGGTGATTGCCTATCGTCAGGGATCGATCCCTGAAATCATCGACCACGGCGTGACAGGGTACATCTGCGACAACATCGGCGAGATGGCTCAAGCTGTCGCCGGTTTGTCGCTGCTCGACCGCACGCGATGCCGTGAAATCTTCGAAAAGCGATTCACGGTCGAGCGCATGGTGAAGGATTATGTCGCGATCTACGAGAACATGGCCGCTTCGCACCGGCCACGTCTGGTGGCGCATTCCCGAACCTCGGGACACGTACGCGCCGGCACGGTGCTGAGTCTGACGCCGCAGACGGACGTCGCATAGCGGGTTTAGAAATGTGAGCATCAAGCGTCGCATGGAATCTGGGTGCTGGCCTGTTCATCGCCAGCACCCAGAATGCGACTACCGAGAAGACAGTGCCGGTTCCACGGGAACGATCTGGGCCATGCTGACCGTCTGTCGAACCATTTGGCTCGCATAGCCCCATTCATTGTCGTGCCCGCTCATCACCTTCACGAGATCACCATCCCTCAAATTTCAAATCTCAAGGCATGCTCTAACAGCGTCTGAATTTGCGATTTGCGATCTGAGATTTGAAATCGACCACTCAGCGAGCCTTCAACCGCTGGCCCATCTCCGCAGTCACCCGACGGGCGGACCGGCCGTAGGCTTCCCAGGGATCGTTCCGGAGACGCTTGAGCCGTGCCGGCACATTCATGACGGTGAAATAATCCGAAGGCAGCTCTTTCGACAACTCGTCCCATGCGATCGGCACTGAGACCGGAGCGCCGGGTTTCGCCCTCGTCGAGTAGGCGGCGATCGCCGTCGCGCCACGCGCGTTTCGAAGATAATCGATGAAGATTTTACCCTTCCGCACACGTTTCGACATGTTGGACGTGAAACGCTGGGGGATGGTCGTCACGAGATGATCCGCAACCATTTTCGCGAAGGTCTTCACCTCCTCCCACCCTTGGGTGCGCTGGATCGGCGTGACAATGTGCAGGCCTTTTCCACCGGTCGTTTTGAGAAAGCACACGAGGCCGAGTTCCTCGAGCAACGTCTTGGTCAGGTGGGCCCCTTCGATCACTTGAGCCCAAGGAACCGACGGATCGGGATCGAGATCAAACGTCAACCGGTCGGGGCGCTCCAGGCGGTCTTTCGTCGCTCCCCACGTATGCACTTCCAACACTCCCATCTGCACCAAACCGAGCAGCGCCTCGGGTGATTCGGCCACCATATAGGTGTCCCGTCCCTCGTCTTCTTCGATCTCGATCCGGCCGATGGCCGAAGGCACCTTTTCGTTGACGTGCTTCTGGTAGAAACATTTTTGATAGCCTGCCGGACATCGGACCAACGTCAAGGGTCGCCCCCTTAAATGGGGCAACATCCACTCAGCGACCTGTTCATAGTAGTCGGCAAGCGCAGCTTTGGTCAGACCAATGTCCGGATACAGAACCCGATCCGGATTGGTGAGACGTCCCGCATGCGCGCCAGGCTTCCGCCGGGACTTGGACGACCGATCATCCGTGCGAGCTTCGGTGAGATGTCGTGCATGCTCCCGACCGATCGCCGTGGCCGGCTTATCCGTCCGCAGACCTTGGAAGCTCGGTTGCCGCAGAATGCCCTCCTGCGTCCATTCGGCAAAACGTATTTCTGCCACGAGTTTTGGCTCTACCCAATGCGCGCCCTTCGCATCGTATCCTGAGGGCGGATTCACGAACGGCGGTTTCGGTTGCTCGAGGGAGCGCAGCATTCGATGGAGTTTCTTCAACAAGTTGTCAGAGAATCCTGTGCCGACTTTTCCCGCATAGCGCAGCTTCCGGTCTTCGTAAAATCCCACCAGCAGCGCACCGAATCCTTGCCGTGAGCCGGCCGGTTCCGTGAATCCTCCGATGACGAACTCCTGCCGCTGCTCGCATTTAACCTTGAGCCAACTGCGACTTCGGCCCGACCGGTATCCAGCATCCATCCGTTTGACGATCAAGCCTTCGAGTCCCTGCCGGCAGGCTTCCTCGAAGGACGCTTGATTGTCTCCGATGATGTGATCGCTATAGCGCAGCTGGCTTTCTCGTGACCGGTTTAAGAGAGACGCGAGCAGACGCTTCCGCTCAATGAGGGGAGCCGCACGAAGGTCATAGCCGTTGAGATACAGCAGATCGAAGACGCAGTAGACGATCGTCCCCGTAAACCGCGAGTCGAAGGCATTCTGCAACGCCTGAAAGCTCGATCGACCTTGATCCGTCAGCACAACCGCCTCCCCGTCAAGCCAGGCCTCTTTCAGGCCAAGGCGAGCAACCGCTGCCGCCTGAGCGGAAAGTTTCGGGGTCCAATCGTTGCCATTGCGGGTGAACAGCCGTACATCGCCATTCTTCACGCGGCACAAGAGCCGATACCCGTCGAATTTGATTTCATGGAGCCAGTGATCGTCCGTAGGCATCCGGTCGACCAACGTGGCCAGTTGCGGCGCAATCCAGTCCGGCTGACGCGCTTTGACGACGCCGGGCAATCTCGAAAGGTCTGGCTCGGTCACGCTCGAAGGTGTCGAAGAAGGCCGCCGTTTGACCTTTTGCGTCGTGACCTCAGGGCTCACGACCCGTGATTCGGAAGTCGCCGAAGGCCGATTCGAATGCCAGACTCGCGTGCCGGCGGTCGAAATATCTTGGAGGCCGCGTCCGCTCTCCACGCTCTCCGTCAAGGTCTCGACGACCTCGCCCGCCTGCCCCCTTCGCGCCTCCCCATCCTGCTCTTTGATCAACAGCCAATTTTCTTTGCCGTTGTCCCGCGCTTCGTTGCGCCGCGACTGCATGCGAACCAGAGTCCAGGCGCCATGGAGTTTTTGCCCATCCAGCCGGAACTTCAGCACGCCATGACGATAGCCGTCGTGCGGATCGCCCTGCGGTCGCCAGACGCCGCGGTCCCAGATCAGCACCGTCCCCGCGCCGTATTGTTTGGGAGGGATGACCCCTTCGAATCCCGCGTATTCCAGCGGATGATCTTCGACATGCACGGCCAGGCGCTTTTGGCCAGGATCGAGACTGGGCCCCTTTGGCACGGCCCAGCTCTTCAATGTCCCGTCGAGCTCGAGCCGGAAATCATAGTGCAGGCGCGTCGCGGCATGCTTTTGCACGACATAGATCGGCCCGTCGGCCGGCCGACGATGGCCCGGATGGCCGGCCGGCTCGGGGCTTTTCCCAAAGTTACGCTTCCCGCGATACCGTTGTAGCTGCGTGGTTACCGTGGCACGTTTCATCGTTCGTTATTCTTTTTGGAAGAGGCGCGGCATTGATGCGGGAGGCGGCGGAGACGGTGCCGGCACGGAATACCCACGTGGGAACGAATAATACGGTCCATAATAGGAATAGGGATAGAGGCCGTACGGTCCGGCGAAGGGGCTGCCGAACCCGTAGTACCAGGAGGACCAGGGACCGTAATATCCCCCGTACTGGCCATAGTACGCCGAGTCGTACCCGTCGCGGTCGCGGACCCTCACTTCGTTCCAATCGATCAGCTGCTTGACGTCGAGGACCGGATATTGATACTCGCCTTCATCAAGCGGTTTGGTGGTCGCGCCTTTCACTTCCCCCACGACCGTCAAGGGGGAGTCCTTCTCAACCACAGCAGGGTCGAGAAAGCCAGTGGATTGGATGGCGAGGAAACGTCCTTCGGACTTCGCCTTCCGGTCAGACAGCGAGAGGCCTCGCTCAGTCGGGACCTGCAGAATTTCAATTTCGGTTCCCTCGTTGAGCCGCCGAGCCTTCAAGGCCACTCCGCTCACCATTACCGTCCGGCCCACATACTGACGAGGATCGGCGTGGAGTTGGCTGAAGGAGACGGTATCGTCCACCTGAGACAGGACGTCAGCAGGGACCAAGCGCTCTAATTGATATTGCCCGGTCTGATGAGCGGATTTCGCGCAACCGGTGGCGAAATAGCCTGGACCGGCAATAACGATTATAAGGAGGGATAGGCGAATCAGAGTCAAGCACGCCTCGCACGCTTCTGTTGTTTAAACTATTTAACCATAGCCTTTCGAACTTACCAAAGACGCCGGACCCTATAGACTAGAACCCAGTGCCGATCCCGACGCCACCAAAACTGCCGCTCCTTCCGCCGCTCCCGAATCCGAAGCCCACTCCTCCGAACAGGCCAACGGTGTTTCCTGAGCGCTCGCGATAGCTGTCGTCGTCCCAAACATACAAATGCTTCACCTCGACGATAGGATATCGGTAAGTGGATTCGTCAAGGCGGCGTGTTTCCTCGCCGGTAATCGCCCCGACGAGGGTGACCTTTGTGCCAGGAGGAAAGGAGGCGGGGTCTCCTGCCGCACGGTCGATCGCGAGAAACCGGCCCTGCGATTCCGTTCTCCGCTCGACCGGCGGATCATCGTCCTTGACGGGCAATTGCAAAACCTCCAATTCCACTCCGTCCTGAACCAGCCTTGCTCCGAGCACTTCGCCACCCAGCAGCACCGTCCGTCCCTGGAGCGCCTGCGGAGAGGCCTGTATGTCGTGAAAAGATACCGATGAGTCGATTTGATCTTTTAGCTCAGGTGGAATCACCTTCGATCCAGAACAGGAGGAAGCCAGCAGCTCGAACGCAGCCGCGGCCAGCGCAAGCAGTACTGTGAAATAACGCATACGCCGAGCGACATGTGGAGTGTTCATGATGTGTTCCATTAGAAATGGTACGAGAGGCCAAAGACCACATATTGCGCGTGATAGTCCCCTGAGAAGCCTCCGGCTGACCCGAAGGCTTCGTTGAAGGAGAGCGTCCCCCGCGTATATTTGTATTCAGCGAAAATGGCTACGTAGGGTGTAATGAAGGTGCGCAGGCCACCCAACAGATTGATCCCGAATCCGACATCGGTGTCGCTCTGCACGTCCACAGTCTCCGAAATGCGGGCGATCAGCGCGGCGCCACCGAAGCCTATGTACGGCTGAAACGTTTGGCCCGGGTACCTCAACAATAAATTAATACCCACGTTGGTCACGCCGAGATGAATACCCGGGATGTTGTCCAGATTCTTGATGTTGGGTTGACTGTTGAACACATCCAACTCCAGACCCATCGCTCCGTTGCTTGGGAAAAAGCCTAATTTTCCTCCGTACACGACAGCATTCTTGAGATCGAGGTCAGGACCCCCCTGTGTCACGAAACTGCCGGTCCCTTGAATCCCTGTGAGTCTGTCGGCAAAGTTTACGCCGACTTGTCCCGCGACGTAGTATTCTGCCTGCGCAACTGTTGGCGAGAGACAGGCGAGGGCGAGCGAGAAGGCGCACCACACCCTTGTCTTGGTCATGGGTGATGAGTGTGCAATTCCAGGGCCGTCGCGGTTCTACTCGAGATTCAACGCTCTGATTGACCCACACGCCCGTCGAACGAGCAAGTTGTCTCAGAGGGGGCCTTCCTGCCCAGAACGTTTCCGTCAGGCCGCATCCTTGCGGAGACTGAGCGTCGCGGGCAGCGGGTCATACCATTCCTCCCTGGTCAACGGAAGACCGGCCCGTCCGTCCTCGGCTTTCACGCAGAGCGTGTGGTAGAGGCTGAGTCGCCCACGCCGGAAAAGGTAGCCGGCCATCGCCATGTACGCCCGCCACACCCGATAGGTCACCTCCCCGACCACCCGCACGGCTTCCTGATGATGCCGTTCAAGCCGCCGGCCCCAGGCGTTCAATGTCAGCGCATAGTGTTCGCGCAGGCTTTCCACGTCACGCACTTCGAACCCCGAACGTTCGGCCGCCAGGACGATATCCTGGATCGGAAGCACTTCGGCGTCGGGAAAGACGTACCGATTCGCGAACGGACCCAAGGCCGGCTGTCCGTCTCTGGTCCCGATGCCCTGGGTGAGAAAAACGCCGCCCGGCCCCAGCAGCTCCATGGCCTGCTGATAGTAGGGGGCCAGCCGATGCTTGCCGATGTGTTCCACCAGGCCGATGCTGATGATCTTGTCGTACATCTGTTCGCCGTGTAC
>DASTFK010000281.1:0-7031 GCA_035719945.1 Nitrospira sp. | reverse complement strand
GACGTTGGCGGACAGCGACCACTTTCCCGCCCCCGCTACATCGCGCCATGAGGAGAGCTGTCCGGTGGAACCGCAGAGGCCCGGTGTCAGGCCTGGTTGAAGGAGATTCATGAACCATCCGTTGCTCATTGACACCGACACGTTGCAGAAGGAATTGGGGAAGCCTGGGCTCGTGGTCATCGACGTGCGCGGGGATGCCGCCTATGAATACGGCGGCCACATTCCCGGGGCCGTGCACACGACCTGGCATCAATATAGTGATCCCAAGGCCGTGGCCAAGGGGTTGTTGGACCCCGACATGAACCGCATGGAGCAGAAAATGCAGGCGCTCGGCCTCAATCAGGACAGCGAAGTCGTCATCTACTCCAATCCCTTCGATAACTGGGGCGACGAAGGGCGGATGTACTGGATGCTCGAATATTTCGGCCACACGAAGATGCGCATTCTCGACGGCGGCTGGGTCAAATGGATCGTGGAGCAGCGGCCGTTTGAGCATGGACGTGTGACGCCAAAGCCCGGAAATTTTACGATCAGGATGGCCGGCCACACCATCATCGCGAAGGACGAGCTGCGTGCGCTGCTCAAGCATCCTCAGCCCAGCACGAAGATCCTCGACGCCAGAAGTCTTGAAGAGTACCTGGGAAAGGAGGTCTCGGGCATCCCGCGGCCGGGACATATTCCCTCCGCGATTCATGTGTCGTGGAACGGATTTTTGAACACGGACGCGACCGTTAAGGATCTTGCCGCGATCAGGACCACCCTGGAAGAAAAAGGATTGGAGCCGGATCACGATATCGTATGCTACTGTACGGGCGGCGTCCGGTCGTCATGGCTGTATTTTGTGTTGAAGCTTGCCGGATATCGGAAGGTCCGAAACTATCCGGGCTCCTGGTGGGAATGGAGCCGCGATTTTGCCTGCCCTGTTGAAAAAGATTTTCAAGGCCTACAAAAGGTATTGGGCATCGAGGCGCCGGCTCGGCCTTCTTGACACTCAAAAAACGGCTGTGTAAGGTGATTCGTCTACTTACGATTTCTATTCCATTTGTACGACATGCACTCAAACCATGAGGAGGATCCCATGACGATGACCATCCGACGTGGAGCGGCAGCATTGGCCGCCGTTGCGCTGCTGGCCTTGCCGGTAGTCGCCCAGGCTGACAACAAACACGTGAGTGAAGCCATTGAACATGCCAAGGGCGCGGCGAATCACGGCAAGCAGGGCCATGCCGATGCTGTGGCGCAGCATTCGGAAGAGGCGCTGAAACATGCGCAGGCCGCCGGCGTGAAGAATCCTCATATGGATGAGGGCATCAAGCACTTGAAGGAAGCTGTCGCTCACGGCAAGGCCGGTCATGCGGACGTGGCGACCGAGCATGCGGAAGCCGCAGTGACGCACCTCTCTGAAGTCAAGTAAGTCTTCACGGCGAAGGGCAAGAGGTGAGGGCTGATGTGAGCCCATGCCTCTTGCCCTTTGTGTTTGCGCCGGTCTCTCACGTCTGATCTGGTCTTTATGCGAGTCGGTTACTACCAAAGCAATCCGGAGTTTGGGAAGGTGGCCGAGAATCTCGACCGCATTGCGGCCGCGCTCGAAACGGCCGAAGCCGATCTTCTGGTTCTGCCTGAACTCTGCGCATCGGGGTACCAATTCGTGTCGACCGACGAAGTCCGCGACTTGGCCGAGCCGGTTCCCTCCGGGCTCACGACGAAGCGGTTGCTCGATCTCGCCAAGCACAGACAGATGGTGATCGTCGCCGGTCTGCCGGAGCGGGCCGGCACGACCTGCTACAACTCCGCCGTGGCTGTCGGTCCGCAAGGCTTCATCGGGTGTTATCGGAAGACGCATCTCTTTTTCGAGGAAACCCTGTTTTTCACTCCCGGCGACACCGGCTTTCACGTCTGGGACATTGGACCTGCCAAGATCGGCGTCATGATTTGTTTCGACTGGTATTATCCCGAGGCGGCCAGAACCCTGGCGCTGAAAGGCGCCGACATCATTTGTCATCCCTCGAATCTTGTGCTGCCGAACTGTCCCGACTCCATGCCGGTGCGCTGTCTCGAAAATCGGGTTTTTGCGGTGACCTGTAACCGGACCGGTAGCGAGGCGCGCCACGGGAAGGACCGGCTCACGTATATCGGCAGCAGCGAAATCGTCAGCCCCCGTGGCGCTATCCTTCACCGGGCGCCGCGCGATCAGGAAGCGCTGTGTATCGTGGAAATTGATCCCGCCGAGGCACGCAACAAGTCTGTCACTCCCTATAACGATCTGCTGAGAGATCGCCGCGAATCCTTGTATACGTGACCAGTCGCCGCGTCGCGGTTGTTTTCCTGTCTTGCGTGTGAGGCACCGGCAGGATAGGATAATTCCATGCAGATTCCTTTGAAGGCTCAGCTCGGGAAAGGCATCTTCCTCGTGGCTGCCCCCAATCTACGCGATCCCAATTTTAGACAGACGGTTGTATTACTCTGTGAACACGGCGCGGAAGGCGCGCTTGGCGTGGTGGTCAATCGCCCGACGGCGATGTCTGTGTCCGAAGCGCTTCCGCAGGTGCCGATCTTGGAGGGGCAGCGCCATGTGTTGTTCTCGGGTGGGCCGGTACAGCCGAATCAAGTGATGCTGCTCTATCGGTTGGATCAGTTGCCCGACAATTCCCACCACGTCTTCGACGGCGTGTGCTTAGGTGGAGACATGGAACTGGTTGATAAAATTCTGACGACCAGCCAAGGGAAAGAGGCCTTTCGCGCCTATGTCGGCTACTCGGGCTGGGGGCCAGGTCAATTGGAATCGGAAATGAGGATCGGATCGTGGATCACCGTCCCTGCCGATCCGGCGATGGTGTTTGAAAAGGACCCGACACGCGTGTGGTCCGAGATTGTCAGTGCGTTAGGCGAAGAATTCCGCTTGTATGCGGATATGCCATTCGATCCCTCCCTCAACTAGCTCCTCGATCACTCGTGCATTGCTTGCGGCCCCCGGCGCTTGGGTGTTACCCTCCACGCGATGACCGACCCATCCGATGATTTCTCGTTTCGTTGTGCGTTCTCCCGCCTCACTGTTGCTCTTCTCATTCTCATTCCTGCGGTGCTCGCCGGCTGCGGCGTTGCCTATACGATCATCAAATCTGAGTCGAAATTCGACAAGCTTGCCGTGCCGATGACCAAGGCAGAGGTCGTTGAGGAAATCGGCGGGCCAGATCGAGTCCTCCGGGATGACGGCCGTATGTTGGTGTGGGAATATTCTCTGACGGCGCGCAGACAATGGCTCTACGAACTGGGACTCTGCCCGATCTCCGTCTGGGTCGGCGGGTGCATCATCTATCCCTTCACCAACGTGGCCATGGAGCATCAGCGCGAGTATCCGCATCATGTGGTGCTCATCAACGACGAGTTGTGTGCGTGGGGTACACCGGCCGCGATCCTGCAACGGCGCAGAGCCTGCGAAACGGTCGGCTATCAGTCCGGCCGCATGTCGGGGACGACGGGTCGCCCCGAACCGGTGGTGACGGGGCTGGGACCGATCAACCGGGACAGCATCGATCGCTACAAGACGATGGCGGTGATGTTATTGGAAGATGCGCCCGGAGCACCTGGTTCCGGCTCACGTGTGGCCGGGATCGTGACCACGCTGTTGCTGGATCTCGACATCAATATGGTGGAGCGTGCCAAGCTCGACGAAGTTCTCAAAGAACAGGTCATTCAATTGACGCATGCAGACGACGCGAACGTGCTCAAAGTGGGAAAACTCGTCGGCGCACAGGCCATCATTGTCGGCGGTGTGCAGCAATGGGAGCGTCAAGAGCAGAGCCGCAGCAACAAAGTGTCGCTGTCTTTGCGGATGATCGACGTCGAAACCGGGCAATTGCTCTTCAACGGCGAGGGCCACCTGGCCGACTTCACCACCGATGATCCCGAGGGCTCGGCGCACCTGATCGTGCATCGCATCCTTGCCCGCTTCGGGTCGCAGACCGGTCTGCTGGGGTCCGGACGCATCGGGGTCAACTGGGAGTTGCTGGAAGAGCAGGGGACACGGTTCTACATGGTCCGCGAGCTTCGCAGCGGGCTTCCCGCCGAGAAGGCCGGGCTCAAAGTCGGCGACCGCATTCTGGCCTGCAACGGTGTCTCGTTGGATGCGGCCAGGACGGATCGAGATGCCAAGTGGCTTTGCCGGGTGGAAGCGGGAGAAACGCTGCAGCTTCAAGTCCGGCGCGCCAACAGCCCGATGGAGTTGTTCGTTACAGCGGAAAAGCGGCCGGGCTTGTAGTCAACGACGGAAGGATAGCGCGCATGAGTCAGAATCCACGGCAGTCGGGAGCCGATGCCCTAATCAAGAAACTGCATGAGCGTCCGCACGTGCCGCTCGCCGATTGGCTTCGGGCGCCCGCACACGTGCATTACAAAGCCTTCCGTATGACGGACCCGCCGGCGCAGCGTAGGTTGAGCCGGGAAGAGTTTCAATCCTGCCTGACGGCGCTCGGCGTACCGCAGGACAGCATTATACTGCATGAAACTTTCGGCTACGGGATTAAGGAAAGCGACAACGGCGAGCGACTGATCCTTATCTGGCAGGCGCATACCGAATACTATAATTACCAGATCTGGTATTTGCCCAATTCCGCGGTTGCATTCGGTCCGTTGACGTTTCCGAACTACAAGTTCCCTCTTCAGCCGCTCGGGACGGAAGTGTGCCGGCTGGATATCCTGCTTTCGTCTGATCCGCTGCCGACGCGCGAGCAGATGCGGTCCATGCTGCCGGGCCCAGTGCTCTACGGCAGCCGCATTCTCGATGAGCAGACGAGCCTGGTGACCAGCTTTACCCCAGACGAGTTCGACCGCGAGCGATACTGGGTGGCCCTTGGTCCCACGCACGTGCAGGCGTCGCGTTTGAAGGAAATCGTCGATGCCATTGTGCGGATCGAGACCTACTATCATCTCCTCCTAATGCAGAAACCGTTGTTCTCGACGGCGATCGACCAGGTCTATAAATTCGAGCAGGTGCACCTCAAACAGCGAGAGATCATCAGCGGGCACATCCCCCATGCCGATTCGCAGACGCTGCAGCGCTGGCTCAACAGTCTCACGCAGGATCTGTTGAAGACCCACCGGATCGCGGGGAAACTGCATTTCGAGCTGTCGGCCTCCGTCCCGTATGACAAGATCGTGCACACGACCCTGGCCTCCTTGACCGAAAAGCCGCTCGACTCCTTCCGGCCGGTCTCCGATTACGTGCTCAGCGGGATTACCGGTGTTGCGGAGGGCTATCAACAACTGTTGAGGCGCATCGATACCCTTCGGGCCGGCTTCGAGGGCATCATTTCAATCATTCGTGCCAGGATCGATCTGATCTTGGAGGGACAAAATCTCGCGCTCCTGCAGAGCGTCGACAAGACGACCAAGAGCCAGGTGCTTCTGCAACATACGGTCGAAGGACTGTCGGTGATCGTGATCGCCTACTACGTGGCAGGTTTAGGCGGCTATCTCTTCAAGGGCTTTCAGGAAATGGGGTGGCTGAGCAACGCCAACCTCGTGTCGGCGATTTTTGTGCCGATTGCCATCGGTCTTGCCTTCGCCATTACCACCTTCAGCAAGAAATTCCTGCACAAGAAACTGTCGGGAGAACGTCCGTCCAGCCAGTCTGGGCCGACCGAGAGCTAGCTTAGGGAGCGGCGGTCTCGGTCAAGAGGTGCGCCAAACACCGGCCTGTCACGGACGCAGGGTTCTTCATCACCTGTTCCGGACGGCCCTCGGCGACGAGCCGGCCTCCGGCATCTCCTCCTTCCGGTCCTAAATCGATCACCCAGTCGGCCGACTTGATCACGTCGAGATTGTGCTCCACCACCACGAGGGTGTTGCCCACGTTCACCAGTTTGTGCAGCACGGCTAACAATTTGTTCACGTCATCCATGTGCAACCCGGTGGTCGGCTCATCCATGATGTACAGCAGATCCTTCGCGCTCGAGTCCTTGAGCTCTGCTGCGATCTTGAGCCGTTGGGCTTCGCCGCCGGACAATGTCGTTGCGGATTGCCCGAGGCGCAAATAGCCAAGACCGATAGAGGACAGCAAATGCAGCCGCTCCTGGAGCCTTGGCGTCCCCGAAAAAAAAGCACGAGCCTCGTCGACCGTCATCTTCAGCACCTCGGAGATCGTCTTGCCGCGATGGCGAATCGCGAGGATCTCCGGCTTAAACCGTTGGCCTTCGCAGCGCTCGCAGGGCGCATACATGTCTTCAAAAAAGTACATTTCCAGTTTTTCAACGCCGGCCCCTTCACAGCGCTCACATCGGCCGCCTTCGGCGTTGAACGAAAAATAACTCGGTGTGAATCCTTGCCGCAAGGCTTCCCGCTCTGCGGCAAACAGCTGTCTGATCTCGTCAAAGGCTTTGAGGTATGTGACCGGATTGGACCGGGGTGTCCGCCCGATGGGCTGCTGATCAATCAAGCGGACGCCTTTCACATGTTCGATCCCCTTGATGGCGGTAAATCGGCCCATGGGCAAGGTCTCGACGCGAAACGCCCGGGCGAGCGCGGCATACAGCGTGTCTTCCACGAGCGTACTCTTGCCGGATCCGGACACTCCCGTGACGCAAATCAGCATGCCGAGAGGAAACCGCACGACCAAGTCCTTTAAGTTGTGTTCGGTGGCGCCGGCGATCACGAGGAATTTTCCCGAGCCCGAGCGTCGGGAGCGAGGCACCGGAATCTGCTCCTCTTCTCTCAAGTAGCGTGCGGTAAGCGCACGGCGGTCTTGCACGAAGTCTGCAGTCGGCGCAGCGCACACGACCTCTCCGCCTTTTTCTCCGGATTGCGGGCCGAGTTCGACGATATAGTCGGCTGACTCAATCATTTGGCGATCGTGTTCCACCACAACGACGGTGTTTCCTGCGGCCGCCAGATCTTTCAAGATCCCGGCCAAGAGTTCGGTGTCCCTGGGATGAAGGCCTATCGTCGGTTCGTCCAGCACATACAGCGTTCCGACCAGTCGAGCGCCCAACTGATTCGCCAAGGACACGCGCTGCGCTTCCCCGCCCGACAGCGTC
>DASTFK010000280.1:0-7519 GCA_035719945.1 Nitrospira sp. | reverse complement strand
CCCAGATCGAAGGCAATTACGAGAAGTTCCTGGGCAAGGTGCAGGAACGGTACGGGACTCAGAAGGACGATATTGCCGGTTGGGCGGACAAATGGTTTCAAGGCACCAAGCCGGATCAAGTGGAACGCGGACCGGTCAGATAACTTTCATGTGAAGGAGGTCACCATGTTCAGGCTCATTCTCTCTGCCATGATCGCTGGTACCTTGGCAGCCGGCCCGGCTTGGGCGCTGTTCGAGACGAACAAGGAACTCGTCGCAAGCGCCAAGATTCCGCTCGAGGAAGCCGTGAAGAGCGCCCTCAAGGCCGTCCCAGGCAAGGCCGCCGAAGCCGATCTCGGCAAGGACGACGGACGGACAATTTGGAAGATCGAAGTCATCGATCACAATAACAAGAGCCAGACGGTCTACGTCGATGCTCAGACCGGCATGGCCAGGTTGAACAAGTAACAGCCGTTCACAAAAGAGCGGACCGGGCCACAGCTTTCGGTCCGTTTTTTTGTGCCCACGGCACGAGCCCGAACGAAGAGACGGCACACTAACGGAAAAGAGAGTCTGCCATGCCTTCACAAGACACTGTGAAATGGTCAAGCCTATGTCTCCTGCTGCTTTCGCTGTGTCTGGCCCTGCCCGTCCCCTCCCCGGCAGACGACGGTCTTTTACAACAAGTAGACATCGGTCTGTTGTCCATCGGCGGCAGGGCGATGTACTACGATCCCAAGGAGGGCGACGCGAATTGGTATGGCGGCGCGCAGGTGAGGCTCCATCCATGGCACTATTTTGCCATTGAAGGCTCTGCCGACTACCGACGAAACGACTACGCCGGCGGTACCAGTGCGCACAGTTATCCCGTGCAGGTCTCGGCGCTAATTTACCCGTTGGGGACGACGCGGCTCGCGCCGTTCATTCTTGGGGGAGGCGGCTGGTATTACACCACCGTCACAGGGCCGGGGGGATTCGACAATACGCAGAACCGCTTCGGGCTTCATGCGGGCGGCGGGCTGCAGTTCTTCTTCAATCGACATTTTTCCATCGACAGCACCTATCGCTATATCTGGCTCGAAAAGATCGAATCCAAGGACCAGAACATCGTCGACAAGAAGTTTAACGACAACGGGCACATGATTACGATCGGAGTGAACTTTCACTTCTGAGTTCGCGGTGCATGGCGCGGAATCACCCCGCAGGGATCCATCCGTCGTGCGTCCCATTTGCCCTACGCGACGTGAGGAGTTTGAGTGGGCGTTCGCGCGCGAATGATCGGGGCGTTGTTCCTGAGCTGGCTATTGTGGAGCGTCTCGGCGCCCGCATTGGCCTCGGATGAGTTCATTGCCGGTTACGCCACCGGCATTCTCCAGCATGAATTCGGGATTACGGATGCGTCGGTGGAAGTCCGGGACGGCGCCGTAGTCGTCACGACCAAGTCGCTGGCCACGATCGACCGCGGCAAGGTGGTCTCGGCACTTGAACAGGTCCCCGGCGTTTCGCACGTCGAAATCCGCAGTGCGGAGTCCGCAGCGTCTCCGCCCGCCGAGGATACAGTTCAAACCACGATTCCTACGGCAGACGCAAAATGGCTTCCGCACGGCAACCTGTTTGCCCCCCTTCATGCCGATCCTCGGTGGCCCCAATTCGCAGGCGCCTATCGACAGTTCACCCGGGGCCTCAATCTCTCCGGCGTCTTCGCAGCAGACTTCGGGGAAACCTTTGCAATCTACCGGAACAAAGCCTTCCTCGACGGGGAATGGGAGTTCGGGGTTCAGGCCGGCGTCTTTAGCATCTTCGACGTGAGCGCCGCTTCGATCGATCTCGTTAATGCGGATTATCGCGTGGGGTTCCTCAGCAGCTACCGCAAGGGGCCATTGTCGGGGTTTGTGCGGATTCAGCACCAGAGTTCACACTTGGGGGATGAGTTTCTGCTGAATAACCCCGGCATCACGCGCATCAATCTGAGTTACGAAGAAGTCGACGTGAAATTGTCGTACCAGCTGCTCCCATGGTTGCGGCTGTACGGAGGGGGAGGATACATCGTGCACCGCTTTCCCGAGGATCTGGGACGGGGCACGACACAGTGGGGAATTGAATTGGTCAGCACACGCACATTTCTCGGGGGCAGACTCCGCCCGGTCGCCTATGGCGATTTTCAATGCAACGAACGCACGAGCTGGCAGGTCGGACAATCCATCATGGCCGGGGTGCAATTCGAGAACGCGCGCATTGGAGACCGGCAAATTCAATTGCTGGCAGAGTACTACGTCGGCCCGTCCCCGGACGGGCAATTCTATACGCAACGGGCCTCGTGGTATGGCATCGGCGTCCACCTCTATTTTTAACCTTCCCCGGGAGTCTCTTCGGCTCGAAGGTCACGAACCTAGGAGGTTTTTCATCGATTTTGCCTGGTGCACCATCACGCAATGCTGGGGTCTCCGTCCGGCTCTTTCTGGTAGAGGTCCTAGTTAGGCACCATTGGACCGCAGTGTACCGTGAAGTATGGAAGATCAGAGATCTATTCTTATGTGCGCGTCATGCTGGAGGATCCAGCCACTCACCGATGACCTCGGCACCGAGTTGGACCAATGGGTGGATCCGACGACGTTCATGGCACGTGGGCAGTTGGGATCCCAGCGATACGACATCATCGACGGATATTGCGATCCCTGTCTCATGGAAATGGCGCTTCGAGATCAACTCGCCCTTGCCCGAGCGGCGGAAGAACGGACGAACGCCTGAGAGGACCATGATCATGACCCGGCCTGCAGGGAAATGGATGCTATGGCTGATCGTCGCATCGGTCGCCATACCGGCTTCTGCCTTCGGCCAGGATACGCTCTGGAATACCTGGAGGCAGGGTGGTCTTCAGGCGCTTCATGAGGGCCGGATGGCTGATGCGGAGCGGTTGCTCACGGCTGCGCTGCAACAGGCTGAAAAATACGGCTTAGAGGATTTGCGGGTTGCCGATGCGGCCAACGATTTGGCCGTTGTCTATGCCAACTCGGGGAAACCTCTGGAAGCGGAACTGTTATTCAGCCGGGCTTTGGCCATTGGTGAAAAGGGCCTCGGGGCCGACCACCTCGGCGTCGGCGCCACCGTCCAAAACCTCGGCATCCTCTACGCCACGCAGGAGCGCTATCGAGAGGCGGAGCCGCTGCTCAAACGTTCATTAGCGATCAATCTCAAGGAATACGGTGGGAAACATGCCCGGACGGCCTTGTCGTTGAAGACGCTTTCCAGTTTTTATGCCATCCAGGGACAGATGGGAGAAGCCGAGCGGTTGATCCAAAAGTCCCTGGCTATCTTGGAAGAGAGCCGGGTCACGCAAGGCGATCCACAGTTCGTATCGACGCTCGAAGTCCTGGCGGCGATTCTTCGCAACACGAATCGCGAGCGCGAGGCCCTGGAGGTTGAGGGGCGTCTCAAAACCGCTCAGGACACTACCGTGTACCGTTAGAGAGATTGCAGATGTCTGATGTGAAATCTGCGTTCCGCAGCCTCGTGCGCTTCACCAGTCCTGACGAAAGGAGTTCGCTATGCTGAGCTGGGCTGTCACATTTTTGGTCGTCGCGATCATCGCTGGATTGCTCGGATTGTCCGGCATCGCCGGGACGGCCACGCAAATCGCCTATGTGCTGTTCGTCGTGTTCTTAATTTTCGCTGCAGTGAGTTTCGTCATGGGACGGCGTCCACCGGTGACATAGCGAACTGACCGTCCTTATTTCTTTTATCCCTCACACAGCATGCTCGTGACGAGTACGTCCCGAGCATTGCCCATGGAGGAACGTTATGATGTGGTTACCCAGTCTCATCCTTGGCGTATGGACGTTGTTCTCCCATTCGACCGCCGAAAGCGCGATGCAGGAAGCGAAACACTTCGTCGTCGATATCATCTCAATAAACGGCGAGGAGTTCGTCGTCAAAGATGAGAACGGCAAGGAGGCCACAATTCATGTGGGGACAGAAACCGAGAAATTCGGTCAGCTGCAGGCTGGTGACCGGGTCGACGCCTGGATTTTTCCAAACGGCCAGGCAAAGACGCTGATGATTCTTCGCAGCGGCGCCATTATGAGAGCAGAGCGTGAGCAGCAGAAGCAGCAGGAGCAGCAGGAGTTGCAACAACGGGCAGAGGCTCAACCAGAGCAGGCCCGACCAGCGGAGTCTGCCCCCAGGTAGCTCCGTGGAAGCCGGCCATCTTGTCAGAGGCATGATGGCGGTGCTGGCGTCGGCCTCCCTGGGTGCGACGCCAGTGCCTCAACAGGGGCAGGTCGAGGGAGAAGTCCTGCAAGTATCTCCCAGCGTGATCGTCATCAAGAATGAGCAAGGGCTGGCGATGATGCTGCAACTCACACCGCGCACGCAGGTGAGCGGTCCTTTGAAGCCGGGCGACAAGATCGTGCCTATACATCCCCCTATGGAGTATCGGCCGTACAACTAAAAACGAACACGGCGCTCATGCCGTAGGTGATACTCGGAATTTACGAGCCACCGCGAGAATGGTCCGGTAAATCTCCTCGATGGGCGCTTCTTTCGAAAGGAACTGATCCACGCCGGCGCGCCGCATGGCGACTTCGACTTCCCGTGACGCATTGACCGAGAGCCCGATTACCGCCGTCCCGCCAAAGGCCGCCTTGAGGCGGCGGGTGGCCTCGATGCCGTCCATCCGCGGCATGTTCACATCCATAATCACGCAGTCGGGCCTGAGCTTATCGGTTAGTGACAATGCCTCTTCCCCATCGCAGGCTTCTCCGACGATGGTCAGGTCCTCGTGCGCATAGAGGAGCCCGCGCAATCCTTCCCTGATCATCTGATGGTCGTCAACCAGGAGCAGGCGAATGCGCGTCTCTGGCTGGACACGGCTCTCCCCGTTTGTCCTCGCTCCGAAGGCCTCAGAGGGAATCTCGTCGTCGCCTGCGACGTATTTCAACGGCAGAATGAGACAGGCGGTCATCCCTCTGCCAGGCGAGGAGTCGATCTCCAGACGGCCGCCGATCGAGAGCATCCGCTCACGGATGCTGAACAGGCCAAACTTCGACGAACTGGCGGACGGCTGATTCGTCGCGGTGGCGGCGGCAAGGTCCACTCCCGCACCTTCGTCGCGAACCGTAATGCACAAATCGCCGTTCAATTGCTCGATCGTCATCATTGCCTGATGCGTCCTCGCATGTTTTCTGATGTTGATCAGCAACTCCCGGACCGACTGAAACAGGAGGACCGCCTGATCTTCCGGCAACGGCACACGGTCAGGGACTGATTGCCGCACCTCCACTGACAGTTCCTGACGGATCATTTGGTCCGCCAGCCATCGAAGCGCCACAGGCAGCCCGAACTCATGCAGCACTGGCGGACTCAGCTGAGTCACGAGCGTCCGCGTGTAGATCAGCGCCTCGTTGACGACGCCTTCGGTCTGGGCGATTTCCGCCTGGGCCGCCTGGGACGTCAATCGTTTGATCTGACCGAGTTTCATGCAGACCAGCGCCAGCAGTTGAGTCAGGTAGTCGTGCAGGTCGGTCGCAAGCCGTTTGCGTTCGCGCTGCTCCGTGAGGTTCAATTCTGTCGAGAGCGCGCGCAGCCGCGCGTGCAGCTGCGTCAACTCTAGGGTTCGCTCGGCCACGCGGGCCTCGAGTTCCAGGGTGAAGGACCGCAATCGTTCTTCCGTCCGTCGGCGTTCCGTCACGTCAAAATTAATGCCGACCATGCGCACCGGCCGCCCTTGGTGATCCTGCAATACCTGGCCTTTGGCCGCAAGCCACCGTATTTCTCCGTCCGGTCGCACCACGCGAAATTCATATTCCATGGTACCGATTTCTTCTATGGCCCTCCGCACCGACTCCTGCACGAGCGGCAGGTCTTCCGGGTGCACGCGCCGGTAAAACTCGTCGGGCGACGGAGTCACCGCGCCTTCCATCACTCCCAGCAAGGCGAATGCCTTCCGGTCCCACCGTGTGAGTTCAGTCTCCACATCGACGTCCCACGCCCCCATCTGACCCGCTCCCAACGCGAGGCGCAGGCGCTCCTCGCTCTCCCGCAGGGCTTCCTCCATGCGCCGCCGCTCCGTGATGTCGATTTCGACGGCCGTGAAGCCGATGGTGCGTCCGCCGTCGTCGATGTGCGGCACATAGGCGCAGCGCATATACCGCGTGCCGATCCGTTCGTAGGGCACCGCGGCTTCGAAGTCCGAACGCATTCCTGAGAGCGCGGCGCCCACAGGGGCGCGAATGCTCTCATATGCTCTTGGTCCGAGCACCTCGTGGAGGGATCTGCCGATCACGTCCTCCCGCGAGAGTCCGAACCGATCGACGTACGCGCGATTAACGAAGCGCAGCTGCTGCTGATCGTCGCAATACACCATCGCAATTGGGGAGCTGTCGGTCACTAGTCGCAGCAGCTCTTCATTGCGGCGCAAGGCTTCCTCGGCCAGCCGCCGCTGCGTAATATCCGTGGCAAAACCAAGAACATGGGTGGCCACGCCGTAGTCATTGCAGATCGGGCGTTTCACTGTTTGAAGCCAACGGCGATTGCCCAAGGCGTCCGTGATGACTTCCTCAGGGATAAAGAGTTCGCGAAGGCCGTCGATCACTTCCTGGTCCTTTTCTTGAAAGTGCACCACCTCCTTGGCATTCGGGTTGAACTCGGCATCGGTCTTCCCGATCAATTCCTCCACGGTCGTGCCGTACCAGCCGGCCACCGCCTGATTCACCATCGTGAACCGCCCTTCCCTGTCTTTGACGAAGATGAAATTGGGATCCGTGTCGATGATTTGACGAATGAAGGCATGGGACTGTTGAAGGGCATTCTCCGTACGCTTCCGTTCCGTAATGTCCTGCACCACGACATTCACGCCAAGCACCGTGCCGTCGCGTCGCTTCAACGGATAATAATTCGCAAGCCAGTAACGGAGATTGCCGGGTTCGGCCGGCGCCTCCCCTTCCATATCGACGTTCATCGCCGGCTCACCCTCGTTCACCACCCGCCGGAGCACCGGCTCGAGTCGATCGGCCAAAGGTGGGGACAACATTTCTCTGAGCGTGCGCCCAATATAGGCGTCGACCGGAAAGCCGTTGATGTTGGCAAGGGTTTGGTTGATGCGGACAAACCGCAGATCCCGATCGATGAACGCCAGACCAGCGGGGCTCGTCTGGTAGAGGCGGTCTAATTCTTGGGCATGGCGCTCAGCTTCGGTTCGGCTTTCCCGCAGTTCTTCTTCGACCTGCCGGTGGTCGTGAATGTCCGTGGAGGTGCCGATCCAGCGAACGATCGCTCCCGAGTCTCCGCCGATCGGGACGGCCCGCGCCAATTGCCAGCGATACTGGCCGTCGGCGCGAAGAAGGCGATGTTCGAATTCGTAGGTCTTTCCGAGGTTCAAGCACTCGAGCCAGTGGTCGCCCACGAGTTGCCGGTCATCGGGATGAATGGCTCCCAGCCAGCCGAAGCCGATCGCTTCATCCAGCCGGAGTCCCATGTATTCGAGGCCCGGCCGGTTGATGTATTCGACGAATCCGGACGCGGTGGCGATGAAGACGACCTGCGG
>DASTFK010000279.1:0-4126 GCA_035719945.1 Nitrospira sp. | reverse complement strand
TTCCGATCCGGATGGAAACGTCATTCAGGCGCTGTACGAACCGACGATTAGTCAACGGGCCTAGATGAGCACGACCTGGACCAAGCTGCCACGCGAACATTTTCTGAGTCTTGCTCCCTGGTGTTGGGTGCAGCTGGAAAGCGCAGAGCCGCCAGGTCCCTTTCCCTTTGTCGGCGGACTCGCTCCTGACGTCGTCGCTGCACTACAGGAAGCCCATTCCCTGTTGGCCAGTTCGATCGATACCGCCATCAGCGATGTCTTCTCCAAGCGGGCGCCGGTCGACGATCCGGACCGCCAACGGCGGCTCGAAGACGCCTATGCCGAGGTCGTCAACGCCCGTCCCTACCTGAGCCGGCACATTCGATGCGGCCGCAGATCAGACGGGAGCTTCCTATGGGAATTGCCGTTCGAGCCGGCTAAATCCTCGACCGTGACGACCGGCGGACTGCGCATCTTCCATTCCGTCAAACGGCAAGCCATTCCGATCGGGTTCGATCAACGGCCGCTTGGGCCGATCGTCGGGAAACTGATCGGCATGTTGGACGGGAGTCATCGGACGCAGGAGATCAACACCATCGTTGTGTCAGCACCGCGGGAGGCACAGCCGGTGCTTTCGGGTCTGATGGACGCCTTGCAGCAGTATGAGTGCCTCTGCAGTTCGCCGGTCAGTTTGATCCGGCAACGATGGTTCGAAGTCGTACAGGACCGAGAAACGGTTCATCTCGGGCATGCAGCGCTCCTGTATCGCCAACAGGACAATATATTCCTGTTCGATCCCTGGCTCCTGCCCTGGTTTGCCGAATCGTCGGTGCCGTCGGTGTGGACCTCGGTCCTGCCCAAGCCTGCCGCGATCTTCCTCACGCATGACCATGACGACCACGTCGATCCACGCACCTTGCTCCACCTGCCGAAAGATACGCCGGTGATCGTGCCGAGCCGTCGAAACAAAAAGCATTTCTTTTACGACTATCCGGCGCTCCTTCGAGAGTTAGGCTTCGGCCGGGTTGTCGAACTGGCCCACGGGGACGTTTGGCCGTTCGAAGGCGGGACCATCGTCTCCGTCCCGTTCTATGGCGAAGATCCCTGCGACCTCGAGATGCCCCGCAACTGTTATCTGATCAGCGATCGCGGTCAGAACGTCTTGGTCCATGCGGACAGCGGCCCGACGAACGACGGACGATCGCCTTTGAAGGATGACGTGATTCGACGACTCGTCGACAAATTCGGTCCGATCCGGCTGGTGTTTGCGTCGCAGCAGCAATTGCTCGAGATCCGCAGTCTTGCTGCGCATGCCCCATTGTCGCATCCGGGGAAATGGCTGGATGTCGGAGAGAACGGGTATTTAACGAACGGCTATCTGGCCGAGCTCTGTGCCACCGCCCAAGCCAACCTGTTCGTCTCCTATGCCACCGGGGGCGCCGACTGGTATCCGGACCATCTCTCTTTCATGTTCAGCCAGCGCAATCCCGCCCGAACAGCCTTGCTCACGGCCCATTGGGAGCCGCCCGAAACTCTGAAGACGCTTCTCGAACCCAACGGCTGCAGATATCATTACGGGCGTGCGCTCGAAGTGTTCAGTGACAAGGGTCTCGGAAACATCGAGATCCGGTCGGTCATCGAGAAACTCGCGCCGTTGAACCTGTATCGCGCCGCGCACGGCGAGCCGCCCTTCATGAAGCAGGGCGGCGGAAGTTGACCATCGATCCGTTCATCGAGGACGCACTATGACTTCAGGAAGACCTCTCACGCTTTTGACAGGCGCGGCCGGATTCATCGGGTTTCACGTCGCCCGACGTCTCATCGACCGTGGCGACCAGGTCATCGGTCTCGACGATCTGAACGCTTACTACGATGTCCGGCTCAAGGAGGCGCGCCTCGCTCAGTTGACACCGCTGAACGGGTTTCAGTTCGTCAAGCTCGATTTGGCGAACCGTCAGGGGATGAAGGAATTGTTTATCGAGTACCCGATCCGGCGCGTCGTGCATCTCGCCGCCCAGGCCGGCGTGCGATATTCGCTCGTGAATCCGCATGCCTATACCGACAGCAACATCGAAGGCTTCATGAACATCCTGGAAGGGTGTCGCCAGGTAAAAGTCGAACACTTGGTCTACGCGTCGTCAAGCTCCGTCTATGGCGGCAATACCCACATGCCATTCTCCGTTCATGACAATGTGGATCACCCCGTCTCGCTGTACGCGGTAAGCAAGAAGGCCAATGAACTGATGGCGCACTGCTATGCACATCTGTACCGCATTCCTTGCACGGGGTTGCGATTCTTCACGGTGTACGGCCCCTGGGGACGACCCGATATGGCGCTGTTTCTGTTTACGAAGGCCATTCTCGAAGGGCGGCCGATCGAAGTGTTCAATCACGGGAAGATGCGACGGGATTTCACCTATGTTGACGACATCGTTGAGGGGGTGATTCGGACCCTTGATCATACGGCCCAGCCGAATCTGGCCTGGTCGAGCGACAAGCCGGACCCTGGAACCAGCTCGGCACCGGCTCGGATTTATAACATCGGGAACCACCAACCGGTGGAGCTTCTGCACTTCATTGAGGTCTTGGAACGGACCCTGGGGAAGAAGGCGGATATGACGCTCATGCCGCTGCAGCCGGGCGACGTGCCTGCGACCTATGCCGACATCGAGGACTTAGACCGCGATGTCGGCTTCAAGCCGTCCACGCCGATCGAGTTGGGCATTCCCCGCTTCGTCGAATGGTATAGGAGCTTCTACAAGGTGTGACGCAAGGCGCCGGGCCTGTCCAGCCGGACGCCTTGCGGTGAGCGGTGCTACTGCGCTTACTGGCAGCCAACCGGAACAAATCCCGTCCCGAAGATCCGGGATAATGTTTGGTACCGAGCGTTGTCATAGAACGAAAAGCTTGCGCCCCGCTGGTTCCGCCCCGTCAGGTCTCCACCGTAAGACGGATCCGCCCCATAGAAAAACCCGCCACGGGTTTTTTGGACCAGATTGATCCATTCGCCATAGAGCGAGCAAACCTCGGTTTGTGTCGATCCGCCGCTCCAGGCAATGCTCGAGTGCCAGTCCTGAGCCCATCCCGGAACTGTCTGCCCCCGCGAAGCGCGATCCATGGAGTACAGCATGTCGGAGGAGGGGGTCGCAGCATAAGGCGACCGATACGTGGGCATCTGGTCCAACGATGGGACGACCGACAATTCTTTGAGGGCCAGAAGCTTACATCCGGGACGTTCCTTGTTGGTATAGATCGACGATCCGTCCGCCTGCGGGCATTCCCACATTCGTGCGGGATCGAATTTTACCGTCTCGTTCGTGTCGGCGATCGCCGGTGGGGCGGCCAAGACGAGCGCGGCCGCCGCGGCAAGTGTGAAAACTGTGAATGGCCGCATACAACACCTCCCATGAAGCTGTGTCAGCGTGGTCTTCCGTGTCATTATCGAAAGGCTTGGCATAGGCTTGACTGTCGTCATTCGAGGTACTGTCAAGCTATGCCAACGCCGAAGAGGCCGTCTATTCATCTTTGGAGGGGGGTCTTGAGGTCGGATGAAATAGCGGTGAAGCCGCTGCCAGAGCCGATCTACAGCAGCCGGTCAATGGCTGCTTCGGGGGTCAGCTGCTCGAGGCTCTGAATGATGCAATCCGCTTCGTGCAGTTTATCAGGGGGATAGGTGGTGGCCAGGCCAAGCACACGCATGCCCGCGGCTCTGGCCGAGCGGACACCCGCAAGGGAATCTTCGACGACCAGGCATTCCCCGGGGACAATGGCGTGCGCTGACCCGAGGCCGGCATTCAGCCGTTCCCGGGTGAGGAGATAGATCGCCGGATCCGGCTTTCCGATCGGACAATCCTCGGCGGTCACGATCACGTCGAAGTCGCATTGAATCTTCGTCCCGCTCAACGCCGCGTCGATCTGTGCTCGGCGGCCGCCAGAGGCGATCGCGAGTCGGTAGCTGCCTTTTGCCGCTTTTACAAAGTCGATGACACCCGGAAAGAGCTCCGGCTTGTGCAGAGCGGCATGGGCACGAAAGAGTTCCGCTTTCCGCTCGCCGATCTGTGACACTTCCGCCTCGTCGCAGGTCCCGTCTCGTTGCTCCAGCAGCATTCTCGTGCATGTCCGCTCGTCCATTCCCAGATAGGCACCA
>DASTFK010000278.1:0-3341 GCA_035719945.1 Nitrospira sp. | reverse complement strand
AGGTGCCTTGGGAGCAGGCAAAACTGCGCTTGTCCGAGGCATTGCCGCAGGTCTCGGCGCGCCCGCGGAGGCCGTCAGCAGTCCAACCTTCGTGCTCCTGCACGAATACCGCGGTCGGCTTCCCCTGGCACATATCGATCTGTACCGTCTTAACTCGAGGAAAGAAGCTGAGACCATTGGACTCGGGGATTACCTCTCCGGAGCAACCGTCGTTGCGGTCGAATGGGCAGACAAAGCCCCCGGGATCCTGCCGGACGACCGCCTCGAAATGGAGTTGCGCCATCAGACGGTTCAGAGTAGAAGTATTCGATTCACGGCCACCGGACCGCTGTCTGCTGCGCTGTTGGCTCGAATCAAACACTCTACGATGCTTCCAAACAGACGTCCCCGCTCCCGGCGACCGCGGCGGAACCTGAAGGGGAAATCACCCTCATGATTCGTGTCATTCTTGTCGGCACGCTGCTGTTGTTGTGTCTGGCCTTTTTCCTCCAAAATCAGGAACAAGAAGTCACGCTCCGTTATTTCTTCGGGCTGTTCGAGGCCTCGACACCGATTTACAAGCCGATCTTGGCGGGGTTCGGCGTCGGCCTGCTGGTCTCCGTCATCCTGCTGTTCCCGCCGTGGGTGAAAGGCCGTATTGAGCTGCGCCGAAAAACCAAGGCCTTACAGGAAGCCGAAGTGGACCTGGAACGCCTCCGCCATTCGCTCGAGAAACTGACCGGCCGAACGGCACCGCCGGTGCCCGGAGACGTCCCTCTGAGAGAGAGCTCCGATGAGTGAGCAGGATGAAACGCCGTTGATGCGGCAGTACCGCGAGATCAAACGAGGCTACTCGGACGCCATTCTCTTCTTCCGCGTCGGCGATTTCTACGAAATGTTCTACAAGGACGCCGAAGCCGCCTCCAAATTGCTGTCCATTGCTCTGACGTCCCGCGACAAGTCAAGCACCGATCCTGTTCCGCTGTGCGGCGTACCCTATCACGCGGCCCAAGGCTACATTGCAAAATTGCTGAAAGCCGGACGTACCGTCGCCTTGTGCGAACAGGTGGAAGATCCCAAACTGGCGAAAGGACTTGTGCGACGCGAGGTCGTACGTCTCTACACACCGGGGACACTCGTTGACACCGAATTTCTCGATCCCGGTGAATCCAGTTTCCTTGCCGCGGTCGCCCGCGTCGAGCGCAGAGGAGGCCGTCAATGCTGGGGGCTGGCAGCCCTCGATGTCACGACGGGCGAATTCTGGGTGATGGAACACGAGGGAGCCGACCAACCACTCATCGACGAGTTGGCGCGGTTGCAACCGAGAGAATTGCTTCATGCGGACGCCGATGAGATGGAGCGATGGCTTCGTTCACAGCTCCAAGGCGTCAGAATATGCGAGTGCGAGACATCCTGGTTCGATGGGCAGGAAGCCTCCAAGGCGCTGACCAAACACTTTGGCGTTCAATCCTTGGACGGATTCGGCTGCCATGACCTGACGGCGGCTCTGGGAGCTGCCGGGGCGGTCTGGCGTTATTTCCGCGAAACTCAGCCGGCTGCTGCACCGGACCATGTTCGGCGCCTGTACAGGCGCCGGAGCACCGAGGCCATGCATTTGGATAGTGCCACCATCCGGAATCTCGAGCTCGTACGTCCCCTGGCACAGGGAGAGGACGGCTCCGGCCGGTCCCCCACTCTCCTTTCAGTGATCGATCGAACCAGCACCGCCATGGGAAGCCGTCTACTTCGCGAGTGGCTCCTGAGACCGTTGATCGATGCTGACGCGCTGCGCGCGAGACTGGACGCGGTCGCCGAGTTCAAGGAACGCCTTGCGCAACGTGTGGCGATCCGAACGGCGCTCCGCACAATTCAGGACATCGCCCGTCTGAGCAGCCGCCTGACATTGAATCTCGCCGGCCCGCGAGAGTTGCTGGCCTTGAAAGATTCCGTGAGCGCGCTGCCGGAGTTGCGCGAGCAACTGGCACCCTGCCGCGCTGCTCTGCTGGCCGCACAGCGCGATCAATGGGATGACTGCCGGGATGTCTATGATCTGATTGAATCGGCCATCAACCCAGACGCCCCCTTAGCCCTCCGCGAAGGCAACGTGATTCGAGCAGGGTATCACCCAGGAGTCGACGAACTGCGCAAAGCCCGTGCAGAAGGGAAAGACTGGATGGCGTCGCTCGAATCCAAAGAGCGAGAACGCACAGGGATCGACTCATTGAAGATCCGCTACAACCAGGTGTTCGGCTACTACATCGAGATCACCAAAGCCAATCTCTCGAAAGTCCCTGCCGACTTCGTCCGAAAGCAAACACTGGTGAATGCCGAGCGGTTCATGACCCAGGAGCTCAAGGAATTGGAAGAGCGCGTCACAGGCGCCGAGTCGAAGCTCCTGGCCTTTGAGGAGGATCTGTTTGTCCAGCTGCGACAGCGGCTTGCGGGCCAGGGCTCGCGCCTGCAAACCATGGCCCAGTCGCTCGCACTGATCGATGTGTTGGCCGGGCTAGCCGAAACGGCCGCATTGAATCGCTATGTCCGGCCCACGATCAATGAGTCCGGCCTCCTTCACATTCTCGCCGGCCGTCACCCTGTCGTCGAACAGCTAAGCCCCGACCTGTCGTTCGTACCCAACGACACTCTCATGGACGATGACCGGAACCGCTTAGTGATTTTGACCGGACCAAACATGGCGGGCAAGAGCACGTACTTACGCCAGGTCGCGCTCATCGTGCTGCTCGCACAAATCGGCAGCTTCGTTCCTGCGACAGAGGCTCACGTCGGGCTCGTAGACCGAATTTTCACGCGGGTGGGAGCGTCCGACAACCTTGCTGCAGGGCAGAGCACCTTTATGGTCGAAATGACCGAAAGTGCGCAGATTCTCAACTGCGCCAGCAAGCGCAGCCTGATCCTCTTGGATGAAATTGGACGCGGAACGAGCACCTATGACGGATTGAGCATCGCCTGGGCGATTGCCGAGTACATTCACAACCAACAGCACCTAGGCGCACGAACGCTGTTTGCCACGCACTATCACGAGATGACGCAATTGGAATCCCTGCGGGACGGCATCCGCAATTATCGGGTTGCTGTGCAAGAACGCGATGGTGACGTGGTGTTTCTCAGGAAAATTGTGCCGGGAGGCGCTGACCGGAGCTATGGGATCCATGTCGCAAAACTGGCAGGCCTACCGTCGTCGGTGATCACTCGCGCGCAGGAGGTGTTAGCGCAATTGGAGCGCGCGACTACCGATCTCAAACCTCAGGACAACCACTCGCGTGCGACACTTCCGCAGCCCCATCCGCTCATCGACGAAGTCAGGCAAATTGACCTATTCTCTCTGACGCCGCTTGATGCGCTCA
>DASTFK010000277.1:0-6302 GCA_035719945.1 Nitrospira sp. | reverse complement strand
GGCAATGCATTGCCGCTCTCGAACATGCCGCTGGGTACGACGATCCACAACATCGAATTGAAGCCCGGGAAGGGTGGCCAGTTGATCCGTAGTGCCGGAGGATTTGCGCAGGTGATGGGTCGCGACGGCGCATATGTGCAGGTGCGGTTGAAGTCCGGTGAAATGCGCCGGATCCTGGCGTCCTGCATGGCCACAGTCGGCCAGGTCGGCAATCTGGACCACGAGAACATCAATGTCGGCAAAGCAGGACGCAACCGATGGCTGGGCCGTCGCCCGCACGTACGCGGGGTCGTCATGAATCCGGTGGACCATCCGCATGGCGGTGGTGAAGGCAAATCGGGTCAGGGCAATCCCCATCCCGTGTCGCCTTGGGGTCTCCCGACGAAGGGCTACAAGACGAGGCAGAACAAGAAGACGGACAAGTACATCATCGCTCGCCGCAAGTCAGGAGTGCGCAATGCCTAGATCGATCAGTAAAGGCGCCTTTGTCGACGATCATCTGCTGAAAAAGGTCGAGCAGATGAATCAAACGAAAGACCGGAAAATCATCAAGACTTGGTCGAGGCGATCGACCGTCGTGCCCGACATGATCGGGCATACGTTCGCCGTTCATAACGGCAAGAAGTTCATCCCCGTGTTCGTCACCGAGAACATGGTCGGTCATAAATTGGGCGAGTTCGCACCGACCAGATTCTTCAAGGGCCACGGGCAGGCGAAGACCGAGAAGGCCGTAGCGTTGAAATAGGGAGACCAGGCGTCACTCGCCAGAAGCGGCGACATGACGGGAGTGCAACAATGGCAGAAGCGAGAGCCGTATTGAGATTTGTTCGGGTCGCACCGCGGAAGGCGCGGCCGGTGGTCGACATGATTCGCGGGCAGGAAGTGCCGATGGCCTTGGCCATGCTCAAGCATCTTCCCCGTCACGCCGCGCGGGTGATCGAGAAGGTGCTGCGGTCGGCCGTCGCCAACGCCGAACAGAAGGAATTGGGAGACAGCGAGTCGATGCGGGTCTCGAAGGCGTTCGTCAACTGCGGCCCGATCTATAAGCGTTTCCGCGCCCGGTCGATGGGACGGGCTAACGCGATTCAGAAACGGACCAGCCACATCACCGTCGTGGTTGAAGCGCGGGGCGTGCAGGAGAAATCACGAGCCTGAGTATGGCGCGGATCGGCAGACGGCCGCCGCAGAACTGAGGAACGAATCGTATGGGTCAGAAAACACATCCAGTCGGCTATCGGCTTGGCTACAACTACACGTGGAGTTCGCGGTGGTACGCGAGCAAGGATTACGCGAAGCTGCTTCACCAGGACATCAAGATCCGCAAAGTGGTCAAGCAGAAGCTGTTTCATGCGGGTGTGGCCAAGGTGGAGATCGAACGTTCGGGGGATCAGACCCGGGTCATTATCCATACCGCCAGACCTGGTATCATCATCGGCCGCAAGGGCGCGGAGGTGGACAAACTGAAAGCGGAACTCGAAAAGCAGTACGGCGGGCAGGTCTACATCACCGTGAAGGAGATCAAAAAGCCCGAACTGGATGCTCAACTCGTCAGCGAAAACGTGGCGACGCAGCTGGAAAAGCGCGTAGCCTTCCGTCGCGCGATGAAGCGGAGCGTGCAGTCGGCGCTGCGTCTGGGCGCGCAAGGGATCAAGATCATGATCGCCGGACGTTTGGGCGGTGCGGAAATCGCGCGCACCGAATGGTATAGGGAGGGCCGTGTGCCCTTGCATACGCTGCGGGCTGAAGTGGAGTACGGCTTTGCCGAAGCCCATACCACGATGGGACAGATCGGCGTCAAAACATGGATCTACAAGGGCGAGCTTCTCCCGGCGCAGCCGCTCAAGCCGGAGGCGGCATTTGAACGGCGGCTCGGGTAAGCAACGAGGACATTGTGTTAGCACCGAAAAAAGTCAAATTCAGAAAAATGATGAAGGGGCGGATGCGCGGCAAGGCCTATCGGGGCGGCAACATCACGCTCGGCGAATTTGGTCTCAAAGCACTGGAGCCGGGATGGGTGACCAGCCGTCAGATCGAAGCGGCGCGTATCGCGATTACCCGGTATGTGAAGCGTGGTGGCCAGGTCTGGACGAGAATTTTCCCGGACAAGCCGATCACCAAGAAACCGGCGGAAACTCGAATGGGCAAGGGGAAGGGCAATCCCGAATACTGGGTGGCCGTCGTCAAGCCGGGCCGGATCCTCTACGAGATGGGCGGAGTCACGCCCGACATCGCTCATGAAGCTTTCCGTCTGGCGTCGCATAAGCTTCCGATCGCCACGAAGTGTGTCACGCGGGGCGAATTTTAGGGTTGTAGCCGAGACGAAAGCACGAGCACGCACATGGACCTGAAAGAATTGAGACAGATGACCGGCGCCGAATTGTCCGAGAAGGCCAAGCAGCTGAGCCAGGAATTATTCAATCTTCGTTTTCAGCTCGGCACGGGCCGGCTGGAAAATCCCATGCAGATTCGGAAGACCAAGCGGTCCATCGCGCAGGTGAAAACCGTGCAGCTCGAGGTCGAGCGGGCTGAGCAAAAAAAGGCGTCCTAGCGGCGAAAGGGTGAAGCGAGCATGGCTGAGAGCGTAGTCAAGCGGCGAGAGTGGGTGGGACGCGTCATTAGCAACAAGATGAATAAGACCGTGGTCGTGGCGGTCGAGCGTCAGGTCGTGCATCCGATTTATCGCAAGGTGCTTCGGCGCATGACCAAGTTCAAGGCCCACGATGAGCAGAACGCCTGCGGCATCGGGGACCGTGTGCGGATGATTGAGACCAGGCCTATCAGCAAGGACAAGCACTGGCGGGTAGTCGAGATTTTGGAAAAAGGACGTGTGGATTAGACGGGGCGTGCCCGGCGAGGATAGACGGCATCATGATTCAGAACTACACATACATGGACGTGGCTGACAATTCTGGCGCAAAACAGGCCATGTGCTTTCACGTGCTGGGAGGGTCGAAGCGCCGGTACGCCTCATTGGGCGATGTGATTGTCGTCGCCGTGAAAGAGGCGATTCCGCAGGCGACGGTCAAAAAGGGCGACGTCAGCCGTGCGGTCATTGTGCGGACAACGAAGGAAGTCCGACGTGAGGACGGCTCGTACATCAAATTCGACCGAAATGCCTGCGTGTTGATCAACAAAGAAGGCGAGCCGATCGGAACGCGCATTTTCGGACCGGTCGCGCGCGAGCTTCGCTGGAAGAAGTTCATGAAGATCATTTCGCTGGCTCCAGAAGTGCTTTAACCAGATGCAGGAGTGAACGTGCACGCGCTGCAGAAGACTCACATTCGAAAAGGGGACACGGTCGTGGTGATCGCCGGACGGGACCGGGGCAAGTCCGGGAAGGTCCTTTCTGTCGACCGGTCCGTCGGGAAGGTCGTCGTCGAGAAGTTGAACATGATCAAGCGCCACACCAAGCCGAATCAGAAGGTCAAACAGGGCGGGATTCTCGAGAAAGAGGCGTCTCTGGCCATCTCGAACGTGATGTTCCTGTGCCCCGTGACCAAGAAGCCCACTCGCGTGGGCATCCGCGTGCAGGCTGACGGCCGGCGTGTGCGGTTCAGTAAGAAATCCAACGAATTGGTCGAGTAGACAAGAAGGTCGTAATGGCGGACGCTAAGGATCCCAAAAAAACTAAAGGCGGAAAACCGGCCGGCCGGTCGGCAAAGAAAGAGGGCGCTAGAGCGCCCCAGGCATTTGACGACGGCAGCGAGGAGTCGAAATTCCAGCCCCGGCTGCGTGATACCTATCGCGACCGGGTCGTGCCGGCTCTGATGAAGGAGTTCGGCTATAAGAACGTCATGCAGGTGCCGAAATTGGAACGCATCGTGCTCAACGTGGGCATGAGCGAAGCCATTCAAAACGTGAAGCTGCTGGAAAGTGCGGCGACCGAATTGGGCACGATCACCGGGCAGAAAGCGGTGGTGACCAAGGCGAAGAAGGCCATCGCGGGCTTCAAGCTGCGCCAAGGCATGCCGATCGGGACCAAGGTCACGCTGCGGAGCCGCCGCATGTACGAGTTTTTCGACCGCCTGGTGAGCCTCGCGCTGCCGCGCATTCGCGATTTCCGCGGCGTGTCGCCCAAGGCGTTCGACGGCCGCGGCAACTATACGTTGGGTCTGAAGGAGCAGTTGATTTTCCCGGAGATCCAATACGACGAGGTTGCCTCGATTCACGGGATGGATATCACAATCGTGACGACGGCACGTACGAACGACGAAGGGAAAGCCCTGCTCACCCAGTTGGGCATGCCGTTTCGGACCTAACATTGAACGAAGGAGTCACTTGTGTCGAGACTGGCGCTCAGGAATAAAACGGCGGCCAAGCCGAAATTCAAAACCCGCGGCTATCATCGCTGCGGCTTGTGCGGGCGCGTACACGGCTTTTTGCGGCGGTTCAAGATGTGCCGCATCTGTTTTCGGTTGCTGAGCCTAAAGGGAGAGATCCCCGGCGTCCGGAAGTCCAGTTGGTAGGACGCCTGCCGGTCATGTGTGCTGATCACTTTGACGAGAATTTGTTGAAAGGGTTCGTATGGTAACCGATCCAATCAGCGACCTTTTAGTGCGATTGCGCAATGGGTTTCGCCGCCATCACGACGTCGTGACGATTCCCGCCTCAAAATTGAAGCACGAAGTGCTCCGAGTGCTCCAGGCCGAGGGGTACATTCAGGGCATCGAAGCGGCGACCGAAGATGGGCATCCTATGCTGAAAGTGCAATTGCGATATGTGGGCGAGGGGGAACCGATGATCACGGGCATGCAACGCGTAAGCAAGCCCGGGCGACGCGTGTACGTGGGCACGAGAGAGATTCCCCGCGTGCGCAACGGTATCGGGATGGTCATTCTCTCGACCTCCAAAGGCATCATGACCGACCAATCGTCGCGTAAGGCCGGCCTTGGCGGCGAAGTGCTCTGCGCAGTCTGGTAAGGAAGGTAGAGGAAGCCATGTCACGCATTGGAAATAAGCCGATTCCTGTCCCGACCGGCGTTGATGTGAAAGTATCGGGATCCGTCGTATCAGTGAAGGGGCCGCTCGGGAAGCTCGATTGGACGTTGAAGCCTGGGATCGGCGTCACGGTCGACAAGGGACAGGTGGTCGTCACGCGCTCCACCGACGAACGGAAAATTCGAGCCATGCATGGGCTGGTGCGGGCTGAACTGAACAACATGGTCGAGGGCGTGACCAAAGGTTATGAACGCAACATGGAGATTACCGGCGTCGGCTACAAGGCGGCGATCCAGGGGCGGACCATGAGCTTCAACGTCGGATACATCAACCCGGTGCAGTATCCGGTGCCAGCAGGGATCGACGTGAAAGTCGACAAGCAGACGCTCATCAACATCAAGGGCGCCGACAAGCGGCTGGTCGGCCAAGTGGCGGCGAATCTTCGCGCCATCAAGCCGCCGGACGTCTATAAGCAAAAGGGCATTCGGTACTCCGGAGAAGTCTTGAGGAAGAAGGAAGGCAAGACCGGGAAGTAGGGTGAATCATGAATAGTGCGGCAAAATTATCTCATCTCGCCAGGCGCCAGCAGCGTGTCCGTCAGCGCATCTTCGGAACGGATGAGCGTCCGCGGCTCAATGTCTATCGCAGCAGCGGCCATATCTATGCGCAGATCATCAACGACCTCAAGGGCACGACGCTGGCGGCTGCCTCGTCCCTGGACAAGTCCTTACGCAACACGTTGAAGTCCACCAGCAGCATCGTCGCGGCCAAAGCCGTGGGCACGCTCCTGGCCGAGCGTGCCAAGAATGCCAAGATCCAAAAAGTCGTCTTTGACCGAGGTGGCCGGTTGTATCACGGCCGGATCAAGGCGTTGGCGGATGCCTCCCGCGAAGGCGGACTGCAATTCTAGGATAGAAGGGAGCACGAGCGTGCGAGTCAATCCAGACGAACTGAGCCTCAAGGATAAAGTCGTGTTCATCAATCGGGTCGCCAAAGTCGTCAAAGGCGGCAAGCGCTTCAATTTCTGCGCGCTCGTCGTGGTGGGTGACGGCCAGGGCTGGGTCGGCATCGGCAAGGGCAAGGCTGCGGAAGTGCCGGTCGCCATCGCGAAAGCCGTGCAGCAGGCCAAGAAGAATCTCGTCCATGTTCCGCTCAAGGGCGGCACCATTCCCTACGAGGTCCATGGCCTGTTTGGCGGTGAACACGTCCTCTTGAAGCCGGCGGTCGAAGGAACCGGCATCATCGCCGGCGGAGCCGTACGAGCCGTCGTGGAGCTCGTGGGCGCCCACAACATCATTTCCAAGACGTTGGGACGGGGGAATCCGTTCAACACGGTGCGCGCGACACTGGACGGTCTCACGCAG